>NZ_JBTJEQ010000069.1:0-19281 GCF_054456675.1 Jatrophihabitans sp. YIM 134969 | reverse complement strand
CGCGGCGACCGGCTGACCTGGCGCGGCCGGGCGGTGGTGGGCTGCTGGCCCGCTCGGTCGTGATCGGCGCGGGCCTCGGCGGGTTGGCCGCCGGCGCCCGCCTCGCCGCACTCGGGCACGCGGTGACGGTGCTCGAGGCGTCGGACACCCTCGGCGGCAAGCTCGGCTGGCACGTCGAGACCGCACCCGCCGGCCGCTTCCGCTACGACACCGGACCGTCCCTGCTGACCATGCCCGCGGTGTTCGAGGAGCTCTTCGCGGCCACCGGCGACACCCTCGACTCCACCCTGCCGGTGCGCCGGCTGTCCGAGCAGATCCGGCACCGCTTCGCCGACGGCACCGAGCTCACCACCTCCGCGGACCCCGAGACCACGTTCGAGCGCATGGACCGCGCGTTCGGCGGTTCCGCGGCCGACGACTGGCGCGAGCTGCTGGCCCGGGGCGGGCGGATGTGGGACCTGGTCGGCGAGCGGGTGGTCCGGCGACCGTTGCACCTGCCAACGTTGATCCGGTCGAGCGCGTCCGACCTGCGAACCGTTGCACCTGGCACCAGTCTGCGGCGTTTCGCCAAGCGGCTGCTGCACGATCCCCGTCAGCGGATGATGCTCGAGCGCTACGCCACGTACACCGGGTCCGACCCCCGCCGCTCCCCCGCCACGCTCGCCACCATCCCGTACCTCGAACAGGCCGAGGGGATCTGGTACGTCGACGGCGGCCTGCACCGGCTGGCCGACGCGCTCGCGGCACGGATCCTCGAACGGGGCGGGCAGATCCGCACCGGCGCGGCCGTCGAGCAGGTCGCCGTGGCCGGCGGGCGGGCCGACGGCGTGCTGCTCACCGACGGGTCACGGCTGCCGGCCGATGTCGTCGTCAGCGGGATCGACGCCCACCGCCTCTACCGCTCCCTGGTCCCCGACGTCGCCCGCGCGCCGTTCGCCGACTCGCTGTCGGGCTTCACGTTGCTGCTCGGTGTCCGCGGTCGCACCCCGCACCTCGCCCACCACAACGTGTTGTTCGGGTCGACCGACTACACCGACGAGTTCGACGCCGTCTTCGGCGCCCACGCCCGGGTGGTGCCCGACCCGGTGATCTACGTCAGCGCCCCCGACGACCCGGCGGTACGACCCGCCGGGCACGAGGCGTGGTTCGTCCTGGTGAACGCCGCCCGGCACGGCACGGAGGGGCGGCCGGGCACCCTCGACTGGGACACCCCCGGCCTCGCCACCGCCTACGTCGAACGCATCCTCAACCTGCTGACCGATCGCGGCATGGCCGTGCGCGAGCGGCTGGTCTCGGTCGCGCACCGCACGCCCGCCGACCTCGCGCGGCGCACCGGCGCGCCCGGCGGGGCGATCTACGGCGCGGCCGACCACGGGTTGCGGACCACGCTGCGGCGGCCCGGCTCGACCTCGCCGCTGCGGGGCCTGTTCCTCGTCGGCGGCTCGGTCCACCCCGGCGGGGGGCTGCCGCTGGTCGCCACGTCCGCGGCGATCGCGGCCACCGCGATCGGACCCGCCTGACCTCGCGCGCCCACCCGTGGAACCCTGACGCCGGTCCACCGGGTCTGTCGGGGCGTGGAGGTGCTGATGGAACGCGTACGGGACGACGCGGAGTCCGCCGACGACGCGTTCGACGCGTTCGTGCGCGAGAACAGCAGGAGCCTGCACCGCACGGCCTATCTCATGACCGGTGACCGCGAACGGGCGCAGGACGTCGTCCAGACCGCGTTGGCCAAGCTCTACCAGGCCTGGCCCCGACGGGCCGAGTGGGAGCACCCGCTGGCCTACGCCCGCCAGGCCGTCGTCAGCACGGTGCTGCGCAGTGCCGAGCGCCGGTGGTGGGGCGAGAAGCCCACGGAGCACCTGCCGGAGCGGGCGGGACCGGGTACCGACCACGACGACGTGACGGCCGACCGGGACGAGCTGCGCCGCGCGCTCGCCGCCCTCCCGGTGCGGCAACGGTCGGCGGTGGTGCTGCGGTACTACCTCGACCTGTCCGAGGCGGCCACGGCCGACGCCATGGCCTGTCCGCCCGGCACCGTGAAGAGCCTGACCTCGCGTGGCCTGGCGGCACTGCGCACCAGCCTCACGGAGGCGAACGCGTGACCGACGACGACTTCGAACGCTCCCTGCGCGCCCGGCTCGGCGACCTCGCCGCGGGCGCTGACCACGACCTCGACTGGGACGACCCGTTGCCCGAGGCCCGCCGACGAGCCGCCCTCCCCGACCCGGACCCGGCCGAGGTCGTGCCGATCGGCGCGGCCCGTTCGCGACGCCGTCTGCTCCCGGGGCTCGCGGTGGCGGCCGTGGTCCTCGCCGTGCTGGTCGGCGGCGGGTTCGGTGTCCGCGAACTGGTCCGGAACACCGGCGTCAGCGCGTCGAGCGCGGCCGGCCAGGCTGCGGCGGGCGGTGACGCCGGTGCCGAGTCGGCGCCGCCCCCCGAGGTGTGCGTCTCCTCGGAGCCGACCGGCTGCCCGGCCGCGTCGTCCCGTCCGACGTCCGGCGTGGCGGCCGGGCCCGGGGCACCCGGTCCCGCGCCCGGCGGCACCGACACGGCGGGGTGCGCGACGCAGGGCGCAGCGACCTCGAACGGTCCGCTGGCCGGGATCGCGGCGATCCGCCCGAACGGCATCACCGGCTCGCGCGCCACCGCCGGCGGCTCGGCCGGCATCCCGTACCAGCTCACCTTCGGCCGGGGCGGGGGCACGGCCGAACTGCGCGCCGCCCGCGCGGTGTGGGTGCAGGACGGCCAACTGTGCGCGGCCACCGGCACCGTCGCGTCCGGTGCGATCTCGTCGGTGCCGGTCGAACCCGGCGCCGGCGTCAACGGCTCGTCGGTGTTCGCCGCCGTCGACTCCCGCGGCGAACCGCTACCCGCAGGCGAGTACCTCGCGGTGATCGTGATCCCCTACCGCTACGGAGGTTCCGCGATGTCGCAGCTGGTCAGCACACCGGTCACCGTGACGGTGACGCCGTGAGGACCCGGATCACGGTGACCCTCGCGGTCGTCGCCGCGGCCGTCGTGACCTTCTTCCTCGTCGCCGGCGCGGCGGGAGTGTTCCGCGGCAGCCCCGGAGGCGCTGACAGCGAGGACGGCGCCTCGGCCGCCGGCGTGGCCGCACCGGCGGCCGCCAGCGCCGCACCGGGCGCGGGCTCTGTTGCAGCGGGCAACGATTCCGGGACCGACCTCGGTCAGGCGGGCACGGTCGCCGCGCGCGACGTCGTCCGCACCGCCCAGGTGCGGGTCACGGCCGACGACCCGATCGCCGCGGCCACCCGCGCGGAGGCCATCACCCGAGCTGCGGGCGGGCGGGTCGAGCAGGACACCCGCGACACCTCCGCCCACCTCGTGTTGCGGGTCCCCGCCGACCGCCTCGACGCGACGCTCGCGCAGGTGGCCGGGCTCGGGAGGCAGACCTCGAGCGAGGTGCAGGGCGACGACGTCACCGCCCAGACCGCGGACCTCGGTGCGCGGGTGGAGGCCCTGCAGACCAGTGTCGACCGGCTGCGGACCCTGCTGACGACCTCGGGCAACCTCGGCGACCTGCTGTCGGTCGAGACCCAGCTGACCCAACGGCAGGCCGAGCTCGAGTCGCTGCAGGCCCAGCAACGCACCCTCACCGACCAGGTCGCCCTCGCGACCGTCACCCTGGACCTCGTGCCGCCCGCGGTCGCGGCCGCGCGGAGCGAACCCACCGGGTTCGGCGGTGCGGTGGCGGGCGGTTGGCACGGGTTCACGGTGGTGGTGCAGTACCTGCTCGCCGCCCTGGGCTACGCCCTGCCGTTCCTGCTGCTCGGCGCCGTGGTGGTCACCGCGGTCGTGGTCGTCCGGCGCCGCCGTCGGAGCCCACCGACGCCGTCCGATCCCACCCCCTCCACGAGTTGATCAAGGAGGCGTGGTCGTCACCGTCGGCGTGTCGCGCGACCACACCTCCTTGATCAACTCTCGAGACAGAGCGGGTTCGTCGTCACCGCCGACGCGCCCGGACGAGCTGGACCAGCGCGACGGCGGCGAGGGCGTCCCACACCACCGCCGCGACCACGGCGGGCCACCGGCGGCCGGTGACGGCCGACGCGGCGTCGCCGAGCGCACCGCAGACCACCCGGGTGGGGCGTTCGGCGACCGTGACCACGGGTGTGCGCCGGGTCAGCTCGAGGGCGAAGGTGAGGGCGAGGCCGGGAGCGACGACCGCCCACGGGGCGCCAGCCCGGGTCAGGACGACGGCGGCCGAGACGTCGGCGACCCGGTCGGCCGTGTGGTCCAGCCGCGCGCCGTACGACGACTGACGGTCGGTCAGCACCGCCACGGCACCGTCGACGCCGTCGAGCACCGACCCCGCCACGAGCAGCGGCCAGCGACGTCCGGGCGGAGCCGCGGTGGCGGCCACGGCGGCCGCGGCCGACCCGACCGTGACGACGTCAGGTGAGACCCCCGCCGCGGCCAGCGGGCGGGCGAGCCACCACATCAGCCGCAACCAGCCGCCCAGGACGCCGCCCGGACCGTCGTCGGTTGCGAAGCCCGGGTGGCGGGCCTCCCACCGGGCCGCGAGGTCAGCGGCCGACGGAGGTCCCGAGGTTCGCCCACACGTCGCGGGTGGCGGTCGAGCGGTTGAAGGTGATGAAGTGCAGGCCGGGCACGCCTTCGTCGAGCAGGCGCTGCGCGAGCAGGGACGCCTGCTCGATCCCCAACGCCCGGACGGCCTTCTTGTCCTCGGCGACGGCCGCGAACGACGCGGCGAGCGCGGGCGGGAACGGGGCACCGGAGAGCTTCGGGGCGCGCTCGATCGTGCCCATCGTCGTGACGGGCATGAGCCCGGCGATGATCGGGATGTCGCAGCCGGCGTCCACGACCCGGTCGCGCAGCCGCAGGTAGTCCTCGGCCTCGAAGAACATCTGCGTGATGGCGTACTCGGCGCCGGCGCGGCACTTCTCGACGAACCAGCGGGTGTCGTCCTCGACCGTCTCCGAGCGCGGGTGCTTGTAGGGGAACGCCGCCACGCCGACGGTGAACGCACCGGCCCGGCGGACCAGGTCGACCAGCTCCGAGGCGTACTCGACGCCCTCGGGGTGCTTGACCCACTCGCCCTCGACGTCGCCCGGCGGATCGCCGCGCAGCGCGAGGACGTCCACGACCCCGGCGTCGGCGAGCCGGCCGATGATCGTGCGCAGTTCGGCCAGGGAGTGGTTGACGGCGGTGAGGTGCGCGACCGGCAGCAGGGTGGTGTCGGTGGCGATCTTCTCGGTGATCGCGATGGTGTTGTCGCGGGTGGTGCCGCCGGCGCCGTAGGTGACCGAGACGAAGTCGGGCCGCAGCGATTCCAGCTCACGCACGGTCTTCCAGAGCCGGGCGGTGTCCTCGGCCGTCTTGGGCGGCAGGAACTCGAACGAGAACGACGGCCGGCCCGAGGCCAGGACGTCGCGCACCGTACGCGGGGAGGTCACGGCGGCGAGCGTACTGTTCTGAACGTGTTCAGGCCTGGTCGAACGCCCGCCCGGGTCACGGGCCGCACCGATCGTGTCGTCGTCATCGGCGCGGGTCTCGGCGGGCTCGCCGCCGCCCTGCACCTCGCCGGCGCCGGGCGACAGGTCACCGTCCTCGAACGCGAGGCCGTCCCCGGTGGCCGCGCCGGCCGGCTCGAACTCGGCGGCTACCGCTTCGACACCGGCCCGACCGTCCTCACCATGCCCGAGCTGGTCGACGAAGCCCTCGGTGCCGTCGGACAGAAGCTCGAGGGCCGCGTGCGTCTGCACCGCCTCGACCCGGCCTACCAGGGCCGGTTCGCCGACGGGTCGCGCCTGCACGTGCACACCGACGTCGACCGCATGGCCGACGAGATCGGTGCCCAGTGCAGCAGTGCGGACGCCGCCGGTTACCGCGAGCTGGTCTCCTACCTGACGAAGATGTTCGACGTCGAGATGCCGCACTTCATCGCGCGCAACCTCGACTCCCCCGCGTCGCTCGTCGGCCCCTCCCTGCTGCAGCTGGTGCGCATGGGCGGGATGCGCAAGCTGTCGTCGGTCATCGGCGACTTCGTGCAGGACGAGCGGCTGCGCCGGATGTTCTCCTTCCAGGCCATGTACGCGGGACTCGCCCCGGCCGACGCCCTGGCCATCTACGCCGTCATCACCTACTTCGACTGCGTGTCCGGCGTGTACTTCCCCGAGGGCGGGATGCACGCGATCCCCCGGGTCATGGCCGAGGTCGCCCAGGAGGCGGGCGTCGACATCCGGTACTCGACCCCCGCCCGCCGCATCGAGGTCGCGGGCGACCGCGCCACGGCGGTCGTCACCGCGGACGGGGAGCGCATCCCCGCCGACGTCGTGGTCCTCAACGCCGACCCGCCGCAGGCCTACCCGGCGCTGCTGCCGGCCGAGTACGTCCCGCGCCGCTTCCGGCCCACCGGGCCGACCCGGCTGCGCTACTCGCCCTCGTGCGTGGTCATGCACACCGGTTCGTCGAAGGTGTACGACGACCTCGGCCACCACACGATCTTCTTCGGCCGGCAGTGGGAACGGACGTTCAGCGAGATCATCGACGACGGCGTCCCGATGTCCGACCCCTCGTTCCTCGTCACCTCGCCCTCGCACACCGACCCGGCGCTCGCGCCCGACGGCCACGCGACGTACTACACGCTGTTCCCCTCGCCCAACCTCGACCACCGCGACCCGATCGACTGGCGCACCGCCGGCCCGCGCTACCGCGAGCACATGCACGCCACGATGCGCGCCCGCGGCCTCGAGGGGTTCGAGGAGGCGACCGTGGTGGAGGAACTGGTGACGCCGTCGGACTGGGAGGCCATGGGCCTCGCCGCCGGCGCCCCGTTCGCCGCCGCCCACACCTTCGCCCAGACCGGGCCGTTCCGCCCCGGCACCGTCGACCCCCGCATCGGCAACCTGCTGCGGTGCGGTTCGGGTGTGCAGCCGGGTGTCGGCGTGCCCATGGTGCTGGTGAGCGGCAAGCTCGCCGCCGAACGCGTCACCGGCTGACCGTGGCGGTCCTGCCGGTCCCGCCGCCGCCCGAGGACGGCCCCGAGGCCGTCGTCGCCTGGGTCGCCTCCCACCTCGGCGATCTCACCCTCGAGGGCCCGCACGGCGTGCGCCCCGGTGGCCACCGGGGTGGACAAGCTGCGGCCGACGCCGCCCTGGCCACCCTCGACATCGCGGGGTACGCCCGCTCGCGCAGCACGGTCCTGCCCGAGGGTCGACGTGGTGCGTCCCGCCTGTCGCCGTGGATCCGACACGGACTGTTGCAGTTGCCAACAGTCTGGAAGGCGGTGGCCGACGCCCCGCCGCGGGACCGGACCCGTTTCCGCGACGAACTGCTGTGGCAGGAGTTCGCCCGCCACCTCTACGCCCGGGTCGGCACCCGCAACGGCGAACCGTTGCGCAGTGCACCACCGGTCGCGGCGCCGGCCGTCGACGCGCCGTGGTCGGCTGCCGACCCGTGGCCCGCGGCCATGCGCTGCATGGAGCACACGGTGGGCGAACTGCACGACGACGGCTGGCTGGTGAACCAGACCCGCATGTGGCTGTCCTCGCAGTGGGCGGTCCGCGCCGGCGCGGACTGGCGGGCCGGCGAGGACGAGTTCTTCACCCACCTGCTCGACGGGTCCCGGGCGGCCAATCGGCTGGGCTGGCAGTGGACGGTCGGCACCGGCAGCGCCAAGGCCTACGGGTTCTCCCGCTGGCAGGTCGAGAAGCGGGCTCCCGCCCTGTGCCGCTCCTGCCCGCTCCGCGACGCCTGCCCGATCCAGGACTGGCCGCCGGACCAGCGCCTTGGCCGCGTCGACGACGCTCCCGACCTCGGTCGCGCCGAGATCCCGACCGGGCCGGCGGAGGTCGAGGGATCCGGCGGTGACCGGGTGTGGCTCACCGCGGAGTCGCTCGGCGACGACGACCCGGCGCTCGCGGCCGACCCGGACCGGCCGGCGGTGTTCGTGTTCGACGCCCCGCTGCTGGCCCGGTTGCGGCTGTCCGGCAAGCGGCTCGTGTTCCTAGCCGAGACCCTGGGCGACCTCGCCGCGCGCCGCCCGGTCGAGGTCCGCCGAGGCGATCCGGTCGCCGAACTGGCGGGGATCCCGCTCGCCACGACCTGGGCGCCGGTGCCGGGCTTCGCCCGCCGGGCCACCCGCCTCGACGTCGTCGAGACGCACCCCTGGCCGTGGCTGGTCCGCCCCCGCCCGGCGTCGGTGCGGTCGTTCTCGGCGTGGCGGCGCGACGTGCGCGCGTCGTAGCCGTCACGACAGGACTCGCCCGCCCCCCTACGGTGAGCGAGCCGGTCGGCCACCGACCGACCGCCGCCCACCGGAGGTACCCCGTGACCGTTCGTGCCCGCCGCACCCTGCTCGCGCCGCTGACTGCGGCGGCGCTCCTCGTCGGCGCGGGGCTCTGCGGCCCGGCCGCCGCCGCCCCGTCCGCGGCCGAGGCCCTCCCGGGCGCCGGGTACTCGGTACCACTGTCCGAGGTGGCGCACACGGTCGTCGCCAAGTTCCGCGTGCCGCGCGTGGTGTGCCCGCCGCACGGCGGCGGGGCAGGCTTCCTCGTCACCGTCGAGGGAGGCGGAGCGGACGACCTGCTCGGCGTCGGCGTCGTGGGGCTCTGCGACGCGGGGCGGCCGAGGTACCAGATCCAGGTCCAGGGGTTCCCGACCGCCCCGCCCCCGGCACGCGTGAGGCTGGACGACCAGATCAAGGTCACCATCACCACGACCCCCACCGCCGCGACCCTGCGCATCGACGACGTCACGGCGGGGTCGAGCGGTTCGCTGCAGCGGGCACCCTTCACACCCGTCGGCGCGCTGGTCGCGGTGGCCGGCGGTCAGAGCGGATCGCAGACCGCGCACGTACGCGAGGCGACCTTCAGCGCGGTCACGGTCGACGGCGCTCCCCTCGCTGGGCCGAGTGCGGTGGCCCACGACGGCGTCGACGGGAAGGGCCGGACGGTGCTGACCACCTCGGCTCTCACGGCCAAGGGCGGGTTCACCGTGCGGTACGTCAAGCCCGCGACCTGACCCCCCGCTCGGTCCGGCCACGGCGCGACCGGCCGGGGTGACCCCGTTCCCACGGCGGGGCGGGGGCGTCGGGGACGATGGGCGGCGTGAGCGCCCGGTCCGAACTCGACGCCGCCGGGATCACCGACCCGGCGCTCCGCGACGGCTACCGCAAGGCCCGGGTGCTCAACGCCCGGCACGGCCGCACCTACTACCTCGCGACGGCCCTGCTGCCCCCGGAACGCCGCCCGCACGTCCACGCCCTCTACGGCTTCGCGCGCTTCGCCGACGACATCGTCGACGCGTTCGATGGCACCGACGCCGAGCGGGCCGACCGGTTCGAGGCGTGGAGCCGCGACGTCCTCACCGACCTCGAGTGGGGCGCGAGCAGCGATCCGATCGTGCGGGCGACCATCGCCACGGTGCAGCACTTCGACATCCCGGTCACCTACTTCGCGGACTTCCTCGACTCGATGCGGGCCGACCTCACCGTCACGTCCTACGTCACCTACGAGGACCTGCGCGGCTACATGTGGGGGTCGGCGGCGGTCATCGGGCTGCAGATGCTGCCGGTGCTCGGGCGGGCGTCCGACGACGTGCGGTGGGACGTGCTGGAGGGTCACGCCATCGAACTCGGGCTGGCCTTCCAACTCACCAACTTCATCCGCGACGTCGCCGAGGACCTGCGACGTGGTCGCGTGTACCTGCCCGAGACGTCGCTGGCGCAGTTCGGCGTCGACCGTGACCGGCTCGCCCGCGGCGTGGTCGACGAACCGATCCGCAACCTGCTCGCCTTCGAGATCGAGCGGGCGCGGGAGCACTACCGGGCGGCGGCGCCGGGTATCGACCTGGTCTCGCCGTGGAGCCGCGACTGCCTGCGCACGGCGTTCGACCTCTACGGCGGGATCCTCGCCGAGATCGAACAGCGCGACTACGACGTGTTCAGCGAACGCGTGTCCGTGCCGCTCCGCGACCGGCTGGAGGTCGCCGGTCCCGCACTGGTCCGTGCCGTCCGAGCCAGACCCACACCGACAACGTCAGCACGATCATGGCGAACCCGAACAGCAGGTCTTCGACGGGCGCGTACACGAGCCGCAGGCCGGTGATGTCGGCCGGGTCGTAGCGCACGATCGGCACGCCGGTGAACACACCGTTCACCGCCAGCTGGAACACCAGCATGATCGCGTACGACACCCAGAACGCCCTGCGCAGCAACAGGTTCGTACGCAGCACGGCCAGGTCGACCACCGCGGCGCCGAGCACGCCGATGACCGCGAGGGCCGTGTAGCTCACGGCCGGTCCGCCGGGGGTTCGTCGCCGATGGTCCACGTCGGCCGGCAGCGACGCACGGCCTCCAGCGTGAGCACGGCGCACACCGGGACGACGACGAAGAACAGCAGCTCGTCGAGCGGCAACCGGCCGGGCAGCAGGACCGTGGTCATCCACCTCTGCTCGTAGGTCCAGTGCCCCGCGTGGATCGCGTAGAAGTCCCAGACGACGAACACCACCACGGTCGGGGCGAGCGCGAGCAGCAGCCGCCGCCACCGGGCGTAGACGTGCACGCGCAGCACGATCTCCAGCGGGGCGGTGCCGAGCAGGCACAACGCCAGCACCCCGACGTAGAGCGCGTGAGTCATCGACCGCTCAGAACGCGGCCGACTGCGCCCGGCGCTTGATCTCGGTGCCCCGGTTCGAGCGCAACGCGTCGATCGGGGTGCCGGGCAGGGTGTCGTCCTCGCGGAACAGCCACGCCACGATCTCGTCGTCGCGGTAGCCGCCGTCGCGCAGCAGGGTCACGACGCCGGGCAGGTGCTTGACCGGCGCGCCGTCCTGGACGAACTCGGCGGGGATGCGGGCGCCCTCGGGGGTGTCGACCGCGACCAGGTGTCCGTCGCGCACCTGCTGGGCGACGCGGGTGACGGGCAGGTCCTGGGCAGCCGCGACCTGGGCGTAGGTCTGCAGGTCCACCCCCTCAGCCTAGGAGGCCCGACCCGACGACGACCCGTGTGGTGTAGTCGATCCCCACCACGCCGCCGTGCGCGTCGATCGCCTCGGCGAGGGTCGCCAGGAGCGGTCCACGCACCTCGGGCGCGAGGGTGGCGTGGTCGCTGAACGTCGACACCATCCGGATCCACCGCTCGGTCGACAGTTCCGCCCGCCACGGGACGGCGCGGGTGCGCACCGTCGCGCCCCGGTCGCGGAGGAACTGCTCGGCCGCCTCGGCGGAACGCCCACTGACCCCGCGCGAGACGGCGTCGGGCTGCGTGTCGGTGGCGAACCGCGCGTAGACCTCGTCGATGACGGCCTTCACCGCGGGATCCGGTTCGCCGACGTTCCACAGCAGCCACAGCTGCCCGCCCGGTGCGAGCAGGCGACGGGCAGCGACCAGTCCCGCCTCGGGCTCGATCCAGTGCCAGGCCTGGCCCACGGTGATCCGGTCGAACCTCTGGGACAGGTGGAGGCGTTCGAACGGACCGACGTGCACCGTCAACCCGGACCGGCGCGCCACCGCCGCCATGTCCTCGTCGACGTCCGAGCCCGTGACCCGGGCGCCCGCCGCCGTCAGCGCGCGGGCGAGGATCCCGGTGCCGGTCCCGACGTCGAGCACCCGCACCGGGTCGGCTGCCGAGGCCGGGTCACCGGTCAGGACGGCGGCGACGACCTCGTCCGGGTAGTGCGGGCGCACGGCGTCGTACTCCTCGGCGACCGCCCCGAACGACTCCGCCCGGCCCCGCAGTTCCCAGCTGCCCGCGGCCACGTCAGCCCACGAACACGCAGAACGGGTGGCCGGCGGGATCGGCGAACACCCACAGCGGTTCCTCGGGGTCGTCGGTGCGGTCGAGCAGCACCGTGGCGCCGAGGGCGAGGGCGTGGTCGTGCACCGCGGTGAGCGCCTCGACGTCGGGAACGGTGGTGTCGAGGTGCAGCTGCTGCGGGACCGGCGTGTTCTCGGGCCACGACGGCGTGGGGAGCGTGTCGACGCGTTGGAACGCCAGCCCGACCCCGCCCTCGGAGTTCTGCAGCACCAGCCACCCCTCCTCGTCGGCCGGCACCGGCGGCTCGTCGCCCGGCCGGTACGTCCACCCCAGCAGCTGGCGGTAGAACTCGGCGAGTCCGCGGATGTCCACGGCGTCGAGCACGATCTGGCGGACGTGGGGCACCACGGTGTCGGTCATGCCCCGACACCGTAGGCGCGGTGTCCGACACCGTCCGTACGGTGACCGTCATGGACGTCTCCGCGGTGCTGCAGGACCTGTTCGGCCGGGTCGACGAGCTGGTCCCCGAGGTGCTCGAGGGCCTCGACGAGGAGACGCTCGCCCGCCGTCCGGACGGCGTGGGCAACCCGATCGGCTGGCTGGTGTGGCACCTGACCCGCGTCGAGGACGACCACGTCGCGCGGGCGCTCGGTCTCACCCAGCTCTGGGACGAGGGCTGGCGCGAGCGGTTCGCCCTGGACCTCGACCCGCACGCCATCGGCTACGGGGCGGGCGACGCCGAGGTCGCCGCCGTCCGCACCACCGCCGACCTGCTGCGCGGCTACCACGAGGCCGTCGGCGCCCGGACCCGCGAGGTGGCTGCGGGTCTCGACGCCGCGGCGCTCGACCGGGTGGTCGACGAACGGTGGACCCCGCCGGTGACCCTCGGTGTCCGGTTGCTCAGCGTGGCGTCGGACTGTCTGCAGCACCTCGGTCAGGCGGCCTACGTCCGCGGCCTGATCGCCCGTTCAAGCTGACCGGACCTTCACCTTCCGGACATCTCACCAGTACATTCCGGGGCTGTGGCCCGCTCTCCCGCCTCCGCCCGTCCGCTGGTCGCGGTGCTCGCGGCCGCCGCGCTCGCCCTGACCGGTGTCGTCAGCGTCCCGGCCGCCGCCACCACGCCCGTGCCCGACGCATCCGAGGGCGCCGGGCCCGGCGTCCGCGGTGACGGCCGGTTCGTGTTCGCGGTCCTGCCGGACACCCAGCAGGAGGTGCTGAAGCAGGAGAACGTCGCGCGGTTCACCCAGCGCATCCAGTGGCTGACCGACCACGCCACACCGCTCGACCTGCGTTACGTCACGCACTCCGGCGACGTCGTCGGGTGGGACACCTCCGACCACGTCCAGTACCAGCGGACCCGGGCCGGGGTGGACCTGCTGGACGCCAGCGGCATCCCGTGGTCGTTCTCGATCGGCAACCACGACACGTTCGCGGTCGGTCCCGGCGGCGGCGCCCGTCCCGGCGGCAACGCCTCGGTCGACGTCCGGGTCACCACGACCTTCAACGCCTTCTACGGCGTGGGCCACGCGGACGCCCTGCGCGGCACCTTCGAGCCGGGCAAGATCGACAACTCCTTCAGCACGTTCCGGGCCGAGGGCACCCGCTGGCTCGTCCTGAACCTCGAGCTGTGGCCCCGGACCGAGGCCGTGCGGTGGGCGCAGCAGGTGGTCGCGAGTCACCCGCGGCACAACGTCGTCGTCGTCACGCACGCGATGCTGAACGCCGACGGCACCGTGCAGGAGAACGACGGCGGGTACGGCGCGACCAGCCCCCGCTACCTGCTGGACAACCTGGCGCTGAGGTACGCGAACGTGCGGTTCGTGTTCTCCGGGCACGCGGGCACGTTCGCGAAGCTGGACCTGACCGGGGTCCACGGCAACCCCGTCAGCCTGGTGCAGACGACGTACCACAGCCTGACCGACAACCCGGTCCGCCTGGTCACCGTCGACACCCGCGCGAACACCTACTCGTCGGTGGTCTACGGCCCCTGGACCCGCACGCAGTACACCGACGGGTCGGCCACCAGCCGTCGGGCGATGGCCTGGATCCGGAGCTGAGCGGCCCGGTTCACCAGCCGCCGTCGACCCGCCAGGCCAGTTCCACCGGGTGGGGTGAGCGCAGCGGGTCCGCGTCGGTGAGCGGCTTGGCCGTCCCGACCAACGACGCGAGCTTGGTCCCGCTGACCACCGAGGTCGGGAACGGCGCCCCGTGCGCCCGGCGGGTGACCTCCTGCAGCGGCAGCGGCGCCCGCGAGGCCGCGACCACGAGGTTGCCGAAGCGGCGGGGCCGCAGGACGGCCGGGTCGGTGCGGACCAGCACGTGGCCGAACACGGCGGTGAGCCCCGCGAGGACGCGGCGCGTGTAGTCCAGCGGTGGGCCGTCGGCGAGGTTGAGCAGGAACAGCCCGTCCGGGCGCAGCACCCGCGCGACGTCGGTGAACGCCTCGAGGGTCGTGAGGTCGGCGGGGACGCGGCCGCCGGCGTAGGCGTCCAGCACGAGCAGGTCGGCCGAGGCGTCGGCGAGCGCGGCCACACCCGGACGTCCGAACTCCTGCCGCACCCGGATGCCCGAGTGCTTCGGCAGGGGCAGCCTCTGCCGGACGTAGCGGGTGAGCGCGCCGTCGGGCTCGAGGACGATCTGGGACGACCGTGGCCGGGTGTGCAGCACGAAGCGCGGGAAGGCGAACGCACCCCCGCCGACGTGGGTGGCGTCGAGGCGTTCCCCCGCCGGGCGGGCGCTGTCGAGGACGTCGACGAAGCCCTGGACGTACTCGAAGTCGAGGTAGGTCGGGTCGTCGAGGTCGACGTAGGACTGGCGGATCCGGTCGAGGGTCAGCAGCCAGCCGCCGGGCCGGTTCTCGTCGGCCAGCAGGTGCGCGATCCCGCCGTCGGTGCGCACCCCACCCTCGAGCAGGTCAGCCTCGTCGGCGACCGGTTCGAGCAGTTCGTCGTCGGCGTCACGCACGGTGCGACGGTACGGCGCGCCGGGAAACGGTCGAGCCGACCCTGAGACCCCGACGTGTCAAGCCCGGATGAAGCCCTCCACCCACCTAAGATCGCCTCGTGCGGACGGCTGTCGCGGACCCCTTGGTCGGGCGCGTCCTCGAGGGCCGCTACCGCCTCGGGGAGCGCCTGGCCCGTGGCGGCATGTCCACGGTCTACGTCGCCCGCGACCTCCGCCTCGACCGTGCCGTGGCCGTCAAGGTCATGACCAGCGACCTGTCGGCGGACTCCGCGTTCACCGACCGCTTCGCCCGCGAGGCCCGCGCCGCGGCCCGGCTCTCCCACCTGAACGTCGTCGGCGTGTACGACCAGGGGCACGATGACGGCCACGTGTTCCTCGTGATGGAACTGGTCGAGGGCAGCACGGTCCGCGACCTCGTGGTGGACCGGGGTGCGTTGCCGCTGCCGCTCGCGGTCGCCGTGATGGAGCCGATGCTGGCCGCGCTCGCCGCGGCCCACCGCGCGGGTCTGGTCCACCGCGACGTCAAGCCCGAGAACGTGCTGCTCTCCGATGACGGCCTGGTCAAGGTCGCGGACTTCGGCCTGGCCCGCGCCGTCGAGTCCGACGTCTCCTCGACCCGCACCAACCTCATGATGGGCACGGTCGCGTACTGCTCCCCGGAGCAGGTCACCACCGGCCACGCCGACGCCCGGTCCGACGTCTACGCCGCCGGGGTCGTGCTGTTCGAACTGCTGACCGGCCGGGTGCCGTACGTCGGGCAGAGCGCGGTCCAGGTGGCGTACCAGCACGTCCACAGCCGGGTGCCGGCGCCGTCGAGCCGCGTGCGTGGGGTCCCCGAGCAGATCGACGACCTGATCGTCCGGGCCACCGACCCCGACCCGTCGTCGCGCCCCGCCGACGCCGGTGCGTTCCTCGCCGAGCTGCACGACCTGCGCTCCACCCTGCGCATCCCGGTCACCCCGCTGCCCACCGGCCTGGGCCGGGCGCGCGCCCGGGTCGAAGCACCGCCGCCCGCCCCGGCGCCGTCGCGCACCGCCCCGGTCCGCCGTCCGGTGGCCGCCTCGGACACCACGGCCTCGATGCGGGCCGTGGCCGATCCCGCGTACGGCACCGCGACGTTCGGCCCCGACGCCGTCGCCGCCGCGGGCCGGCCCACCCACCACCTCGGAGACGAGTGGACCGGGGGGTGGGGACCCGGCGCCGCGCCCGGCCGACCGCGAGCCGCCACGTCGCCGCCCCCACCGCCGGTCGACGAGATCGACCCGGTCGCGGGCGACGCCGACGCCTACCCCGCCCGGCGCCGCCGTCGCCGGCGCCGCACCCTCGCGGTCCTGCTCGTCCTGCTCCTGCTCGGCGCAGCGATCGGGTACGGCAGCTGGTGGTACGCCGCCGGCCGGTGGGCGTCGATCCCCGACGTCGTCCGGCAGCCGGCGAGCGCCGCCACCTCGGCCCTGCGCAACGCCGGGTTCGAGGTCGGTGCCACCGACCAGGTGTTCAGCGAGACCGTCGACCCGGGCCTGGTGGTGGCCACCGACCCCACCGTCGGCGACCGCCGCACGCACGGCACCTCCGTGACGCTCACGGTGAGCCGCGGCCCCGAGCGCTTCGCGATCCCGACCACCGCGAAACTGCCGCAGAAGGACGCCGAACGGGTCCTCTCCACGCTGCCGGTCAACGTGTCGGTCGTGACCGCCCCGTCGGAGACCGTGCCCGCGGGCGTCGCGATCGGCACCACGCCGCCCTCGGGCCGGGAGGTCAAGCGCGACACCCGCATCACGCTGACGATCTCCAGCGGCCTGCCGGTCGTGCCCGTGCCCGACGTCACGGACAAGCCACAGGACGACGCGAAGTCGACCCTCGAGGCCGCGGGCTTCACGGTCACGTTCGGTGACCAGCAGTTCAGTGACACCGTGCCCGCGGGTGCGGTCATCAGCCAGACCCCGGCCGGCGGTGCCCCCGACATCCGGAAGGGGTCGACGGTCACGCTGGTCGTCAGCAAGGGCCAGGACCTCGTCACCATCCCGCGGATCAGCAGTGGCACCGGCGCCGAGGCCGCGACCTCGCAGCTGCAGGCGGCCGGGCTGACGGTGAAGGTCGACAAGCAGTACGGCGGCTACCTCGGGCTGGTCGTCGGCATGGACCCGAAGAGCGGCACGCAGGTCAAGCGCGGCTCCGTCGTCACCTTGACGGTCGTGTGAGCAAGCGATTCGCCGTCCGCCGCTCGGGGATCCACGGCAAGGGCGTGTTCGCGCTCGTCGACCTCCCCGCGGGCGTCGACCTGCTCCCCTACGGCGGCGACGTCCTCGACTGGGACGTCGCGCAGCAGCGCTACGACGACGCCGGCATCGAGAACGGCCACACGTTCTTCTTCGACATCGGCGACGGCCGGGTGATCGACGGCGGCTCACACGGCAACTCCGCGCGGTGGATCAACCACGGGTGCAACCCGAACTGCGAGGCGGTCTTCGAGACCGACACCCGGTTGATGATCCGCACCCGCCGTCGCATCCGCGCGGGCGACGAACTGCTCATCGACTACCGGCTCGAGATCGACGACCCCGACGACGCCCTCACCCTCTACGCCTGCGCCTGCGGCGCGAGGAACTGCCGCCACACCATGGCGTCCCTCGCGTCCGACTGACCGCCCGACCCGTCGACCCCCGACCCGTCGAACCCCGGACCGCCTGCGCCACCTCCCCGACCTGGTGAGTGGGCACTTACCCCCGTGAGTGGGCGGAAATTCCTGACCACTCGGACCCCGAGGTGACCACTCACCGGGTCCTGGGGGCGCGGGTCCGGACGGCCGCCCGCATCACGCGACGCGGTGGCTCGCGATGAGCTCGATCATCGCGTCGAGGGCGGTCTCGAGCGGGACGGTCGTGCGGCGGGTCTGGGTGAGCACCAGCCCGCCCTGCAGCGCGGCGAGCAGCGCGAGGGCGAGGAAGTCGGTGTCGGTGTCGGGGCGCAGCAGCCCGCGTTCGCGCATCGCGGCGAGGCCCGACCGCAGCGGGGCCTCCCACTGCTCGAAGCCGTCCACGAGGTCGGCGCGGGCGTCGGGGTCGTCGTCGGCGATCTCGGCCGCGATGGAGCCGATCGGGCAGCCGCCCGCACAGTGCCGCGAGCGTTGCAGCGTGACCAGCCGGTCCCGCCAGCGGCCCAGCGCCTCGAAGGTGTCGAGCGCGTCGAGTTCGGGCTGCTGGGCCGCGAGGACCGCGGCGGTCTGGTGGGCGATGACGGCCCGCATGAGCGTCTGCTTGTCGCCGAAGTAGTGGTACAGCTGCGAGGCGCTGACGCCGGCCTCGCGCTGGACGTCCTCCACGCCGGTCCGGGTGACCCCGTGCGCGAAGACGAGTCCGGACGCCGCCTCGACGATCCGGGCCCGGGTCGCCTCACCCTTGGCCGTCAGTCGTTTCGGGGCGCGGCTCGCGGTCGTGGTGGTCACGGGTGGAGCGTACGCCGTTCTGGAGTGGTGTCTCCAAAATCGACGCGGCAGTCTGGAGCAGTCACTCCACTCCTCGACCGAAGGACAGCCCCATGAGCACCGACCTCACCGGCACCACCGCGCTCGTCACCGGCGCCACCAGCGGCATCGGCCGCGCCGCCGCCCTGGGTCTCGCCGCCCGCGGCGCGCACGTCGTCGTGTCCGGTCGCGACGCCGGGCGCGGCGACGCCACCGTCGCCGCCATCCGCCAGGCGGGTGGCACCGCCGACTTCGTGCGGGCCGACCTCACCGACGCCGCCAGCGCCCGCGCCCTCGCCGCCCGCGCCACCGAGCTGGGCGGCGGCCACGTCGACGTCCTGGTCAACAGCGCCGGCATCTTCCCGTTCGGCCCGACCGCCGACACCACCCAGGACGACGTCGACGCCGTGCTCGCCGTGAACGTCACCGCGCCCTACTTCCTCGTCGGCGCCCTCGCCCCGGCGATGGCCGAGCGGGGCCACGGCGCGATCGTCAACGTCACCACGATGGTCGCCGAGTTCGGTGCCGCGGGGATGGGCCTCTACGGCGCGAGCAAGGCCGCGCTGGTCCTGCTCACCAAGTCGTGGGCGGCCGAGTACGGCCCGGCCGGCGTGCGGGTCAACGCCGTGAGCCCCGGCCCGACCCGCACCGAGGGCACCGCCGCCATGGGCGAGGCGCTCGACCAGCTCGCCGCCGCCGGACCGGCCGGCCGCCCCGGCCGCCCCGAGGAGATCGCCGAGGCCATCGTCTTCCTCGCCACCGACGCCGCGAGCTTCGTGCACGGCGCCGTGCTGCCGGCCGACGGCGGTCGCGTCGCCGTCTGAGCGGTCGACGCACGTAGCCGGGAACCCGGGTGACGCGCCCGGCCTCGGCCGCGAGGATGGACCCCGTGGCCGAGGTCGAGGTGGTCGTCGCCCACCCCGAGCGGGCGACGCTGCGGGTGGGCGACGTGTTCCTCAAGGTCGACGCCGACCCGGAGCGCACCGACGTCGAGGTGCAGGCCATGGCGATGGCGCCGCTCCCCACGGCGCCGGTGCTGTGGCGCGCACCGCCGGTCCTCGCCCTCGCCGCCGTGCCCGGCGCCCCGCTCGGCCGGCTCGGGCGGCCCTC
>NZ_JBTJEQ010000068.1:0-19725 GCF_054456675.1 Jatrophihabitans sp. YIM 134969 | reverse complement strand
CGCTGCGCACGCTGCCCGCCTTCAGCCGCCCCGGCCGGGCCGCCCGCGCGGCGCTCATCGCCGCCGTCGCGGTGGTCGCCACCGGCGGCGTTGCCGTCGCGGCGGTCGTCGGTCTGAGCGGCGGGGGTCGTACCCCGCAGATCGCCACCACCCAGGAAGCCCCGACCCCGACCGCGAGCAGCTCGGTCGAACCGGTCGCCGCGACCACCTCCGCCGCGGCGAGCACGACGCCGCCGAAGACCACGGCCGTCCCCACCACGCCGAAGCCGACGCCCCCGTCCACGCCGCCCCCGGCGGACCCGAACGCCGGCAACGGCGGCTCGGACAACGGGGGATCGAACGACGGGTCCGGCAACGACGGGTCGGACACCAGCGGATCGGGCAACGACGGGTCGGGCACCGGCGGGTCAGGAGGCTCGGGCAACGGCGGCTCGACGCCGCAGCCGCCCTCGACGCCGCGGCCGCCCTCCACGCCCCAGCCGCCGTCCACGCCGAGCAGCCAGCCGACCCGTCAGCCCTCGTCCAACCCGCCGCCGGCGAGCCCGTCGCCGACCCGTGGGTCGCCGACCGGCGGTGCGCCCGCTGCCGGGTCCTCGTCGTCCGTGGCCGCGGGCGCCTCGGCCAGCCCGACCGGCACCGACGCCTCCTGAGCTCCGGCTGACGACGCCCGCCCGCGCGTCACCCCGCGGACGGTCGTGGGTCGGCCATGCTGGTCGACGATGTCCCGATCGTCCCGCCTCGCCGTCCTGACCGCCCCGGTCCTGCTCCTGCTCACCGCCTGCGGCGGCAGCGGCGGCGGTGGCGCCGCCGAACCGTCCGTCGCCTCGACGCAGTCGCAGCTGCAGGACCAGCTCGACGCCCTGCCCCAGGTCGACGGCGCCCAGCGGACCAGCCAGACGTACGCCGGGGGCACGCTCACCGAGGCGTTCACCGTCCCGGCCGGCTCCCCCGCGTGCCTGCAGCTGCTCGCCGTCCTCGACGCCGGCGGCTACCAGGTCGTGGCCGGCACCGATCAGGCCGTCGTCAGCCCAACCACGTGTCGCACGCCGTCCGGTGCGGGCGTCGGCCCGAGCGCCGGCACCGCCACCATCCTCGCGGCCGGCGGGTCCGAGATCGCCCTGACGTGGACCACCTCCGGGTACACGATCGCCCTCGCCGCGTCCTGACGCGCTCAGACCGGGACGGTGGGTTACCGTCCGCGCGTGTCACAGCCCGATCGCCCCTCCTGGCAGTCGCTGCCCGCCCGGCGGCTCCCGAGCGAGCGGTTCGAACGCACCACGTCGCGTCGGCGTCGCGTGGTGACCGCCGTCGTGGTGGTCCTGCTCGTGGGCGCGGCCACGACCGCGTACCTCGTGCACCGGGCGACGTCGCCGTTCGGTGTCCGGGTCGACCTGGTCATCGTGGGGGCGGGAAACTTCGGGCCGGGCGCGGGCGGTACCGCCGCGGGCAACGGCGACGACTGCGCCGGGACGGGTACCTACGAGGGACTGAGCCAGGGCCAACCCCTCGACGTCACCGCTCCGGACGGCCACGTCCTCGCCAGCGGGCCAGCGATGGTCGCTGAACCAGGGACCGACCCGAAGACCGGTGCAGAGTTCTGCGAGCTGGTCTTCGACATCGCCGACGTGCCCACCGGCCACGACCGCTACGACGTCTCGTTCTACGGCCGGTTCCGACACGAGTTCAGTGCGGACCAGCTGCGCGACGGCGTGCTGGTCCGTGTCGGGGACCTGACCGGCTGACCGGCGCTCACGACGGCAGCGCGTCGAGACCGCCCGCCGGCAGCGCGTGGTCCGAGCGGTCCTTGATCCGCACCCCGGACTCCCCCGCCTCGATCGCGGCGGCGAGCAGTCCCGCGACCGCGCGGGCGGCGCGGGGGTAGCCCAGGCCGTCGGGCGGGTGGATGTTCGAGACGCAGTTGCGCTCGGCGTCGTGACGGCCGGCGCGCGGTGCATAGGTCAGGTACGCGCCGAGGCTGTCGGTCACCGACAAGCCGGGCCGTTCACCGATGAGCACGAGAACCGCGGCGGCGCCGAGGGATTCGCCGATCCGGTCGCCGAGGGCGACCCGCGCCTGGGTGGCGACGACGACCGCGTCCGGCGGGTCGGTCAGGCGGGCGAGCTCGACCAGCAGCGGCACGGCGTGCGCGCTGACCGCACGGGCCGACAGGCCGTCGGCGAGCACCACGACCAGTCCCGAGACCGGCGCAGCGTGCAACGGTTCGGCGAGCACCCGGCCGAGATCGGGTCGGCGCAGGTACTCGTCACGGGTGGCGGCCCTCGAGCGGACCACGAGCGGATCACCGAATCCCGCGCTCGCGACCTGCCGTGCGAGGTCGTCGACGTCCAGGGTGTCGTGCACGGCGTCGCGGGCCTCGGCGTGCGC
This sequence comes from Jatrophihabitans sp. YIM 134969, assembly GCF_054456675.1. Lineage (NCBI taxonomy): Bacteria > Bacillati > Actinomycetota > Actinomycetes > Jatrophihabitantales > Jatrophihabitantaceae > Jatrophihabitans > Jatrophihabitans sp. YIM 134969. The sequence goes on along the minus strand of NZ_JBTJEQ010000068.1, from coordinate 17,340 downwards.
GGACCGGAACTCCAGTTCGGCCGGGGTCGGCAGGGCGTTGCCGGCGCGTCCGAGGCCGATCCGCGCCTGCGTGGTGCGGCGCAGCTGCTCCCAGAGATCGGTCACCGGGCGCCGATCGCGAGCAGCGGCGAGGTGTCGACGGGCAGGATCGCCCCGTGTTCGTCGGCCATCCCGAGGTCGCGCAGCCACCGCTCGAACTCCGGTGCGGGGCGCAGGCCGAGGGTCGAACGCAGGTAGAGCGCGTCGTGGAAGGACGTGCTCTGGTAGCCGAGCATGACATCGTCGGCACCGGGGACCGCGATGACGTAGGTGCAGCCGGCGGCGCCCAACAGCGTCAGCAGGGTGTCGGTGTCGTCCTGGTCGGCCTCGGCGTGGTTGGTGTAGCAGACGTCGACCCCCATGGGCAGGCCGAGCAGCTTGCCGCAGAAGTGGTCCTCGAGCCCGGCGCGCACGATCTGCTTGCCGTCGTAGAGGTACTCCGGCCCGATGAACCCCACGACGGTGTTGACCAGCAGCGGCTGCAGGTGCCGGGCCAGGCCGTACGCCCGGGCCTCGAGGGTCTGCTGGTCGACCGGGCGCCCCGCGGTGCCGTGGTGGGCGTCGGCCGAGAGGGACGAGCCCTGCCCGGTCTCGAAGTACATGACGTCGTCGCCGACCGTTCCCCGGTGCAACGACAGTGCGGCCTGCCGCGCCTCCTCGAGCAGCGCGACGTCGACCCCGAAGGAGCGGTTCGTACCCTCGGTGCCGCCGATGGACTGGAAGACCAGGTCGACCGGTGCGCCGTCCGCGATGAGTTCGAGGGTGGTCGTCACGTGGGCGAGCACGCAGGTCTGGGTCGGGATGGCGTAGCGGGAACGGATGTCGTCGAGCAGCTCGAGCAGGTCCCGCGTCACCCGCGGGGAGTCGGTCGCCGGGTTGATGCCGATGACGGCGTCGCCGCACCCGAGCAGCAGGCCGTCGAGCACGGCGGCGGCGACCCCGCGCGGGTCGTCGGTCGGGTGGTTGGGCTGCAGGCGGGTGGCGAGCCGGCCCGGCCCGCCGAGCGTGTCGCGGAACGCGGTGACGACCCTCGCCCGGCGGGCCACGGCGATCAGTTCCTGGTTGCGCATGAGCTTGCTGACCGCCGCGACCATCTCCGGCATCAGACCGGGCGCGAGCACGGCGAACGCGGTCTCGGCGTCCGGCCCGGCCGCGGTCTCGAGCAACCACTCCCGGAACCCGCCGACGGTGAGCCCGGCGACCGGTGCGAGAGCGGACCGGTCGAGGGTGTCGACGATGAGCCGGCTGACCTCGTCGTCCTCGTAGGGCACGACGAGGTCGTCGAGGAAGGTCGTCAGCGGGACGTCGGCGAGCGCCCACTGCGCCGCGGCCCGCTCGGCCGCCGAACCCGCGGAGCACCCGGCGAGGTCGTCACCCGACCGGGCCGGTGAGGCCTTGGCCAACAGGTCGACCAGGCCGTCGAACTCCCAGGTGTGGCCGCGGCGGGTCTGGCGGTGGACGCTCACCCGCTCAGTGTGGAGCCGCCGGAGCCTGGGTGGAGGGCTCGGCGGGGGTGTCGATCGTCGTCACCGGCCCGGTGAACCACTTCTTCACCGAGACGTGCCAGCCGATCCAGAGCAGCAGCAACAACCCCACGACCACGATGGGCGTGTAGTTGACGTACTTCCAGGCGAAGCCCGGATCCCAGGGTGCGCCGAGGTTCGAGGTCGGGAAGATCGCCACGATCGACATGACGCCGATCTCCACGACCGCCACCGGCGCCATCCACCGGTACTTGCGCCCGAGCGTCCAGCGGCCGACCCGGAAGTCGTCGCCCGCCCGCCACCGCAGGAAGATCGGGATCGCGAAGGCGAGGTAGAGCCCGACCACGCCGATCGACACCACGGCGAAGAACGCGACCGGGACCGGCGCGCCGTTGACGTCGACCTCGACCAGGGCCGGCAACGTGAGGACGACGGCGACGACCGCGGACGCGATCACCGCGTTGGCCGGCACCTTCTTCGACGACAGCGTCGACCACAGCCGGCTGCCGGGGACGGCACGGTCACGGCTGAAGGCGAACATCATCCGTGAGGTCGAGGTCATGCACGCGACCGTGCAGAAGAACTGCCCGGCCGTCGAGACGATGAGGACGATGCCCATCCAGTTCGGGCTCAACGCCTGGGCGAAGATCGCGATCGAACCACCACCCGCAGCCGTCACCCCCGCTTCGTCCTGGACGGCGAACAGGAACGTGAGCAACAGGATCCAGCCGCCGATCGCGGAGTAGAAGATCGACTGCCAGATCCCACGCGCCGCCGCGTTGGCGGCGGACTTGGTCTCCTCCGAGAGGTGGGCCGAGGCGTCGTACCCCGTGATCGTGTACTGGGTGAGGATCGCCGAGATCGGCAGCACGATGAACAGGAACCCGGCGCCGGAGGTCGCGCCGCCGAAGAAGCCGGTGTTGTTGACGGTGTGGGTGAACACGTCGGACAGGCTCGCGTGCCGGCTGGGCACGAAGGCCAGGATCAGGATGACCGCGAGCGCGCCCGCGACGTGCCACCAGACCGAGATGTTGTTGAGCATCGCGAGCAGGTGCGAGCTGAAGATGTTGACCACGGCCGCGATGGCCAGGATGACGATGAACTCGATGAACACGCGGGTGAGGCTGTAGCCCGCGGCCCAGCTCTCGCTGTAGACACCGACGATGGTGTCGAAGAACGTCGCGCAGCCGTAGGCCACGCTCGCGTCGATCGCGAGCAGGCCGATGAGGTTGAGCCACCCGGTGTAGTAGCCGGCCTTGGGGCCGCCGAGCTTGGCCGCCCACCAGTAGATGCCGCCGGAGGTGGGGAACGCCGACACCAACTCCGACATGCACAGGCCGATCACCAGGATCAGCGCGCCGACGATCGGCCAGCCCCACGCGATCGCCGCCGGGCCGCCCGCGTTCCAGCCCAGCCCGAAGCTGGTGAAGCACCCGGCCAGGATCGAGATGATCGAGAACGAGATGGCGAAGTTCGAGAACCCCGACCACGAGCGCGACAGCTCCTGCTTGTAACCCAGGCTCGCGAGGTGCGCTTCGTCGTCCCCGGCGACATCGGGCTTCGGCGGGTCGGTGACGGACACGGGCGCGCTCCTCGCGGGTCGATCGTTGGTGGGCGCAACGATGGACCTGGTCGGGTTCGGCGTCAATGCCTCTGCGTTGCGGCCGCGTTACGGCTGCCGCCGGGCCGGGCCGCGGCCGGTCAGGACCAGCCGCGTACCCGCGGGTCCGGGGGCAGGCGCGGGTTGAGCAGGTGCGCGACCAGTGCGGTCCACCCGGTCTGGTGGGTCGCGCCGAGACCTTCGCCGGTGTCGCCGTCGAAGTACTCGCTGAACGTGGGGTGTTCGCTCCAGAGCGGGTCGGGCGAGGACTCGATGCGGGCGCCGTCGGCGGGGCGCTTGCCGTCGACCGGGCGGAACAGGGCCACCAGCCCGCGGTCGAGGGTGTCAGCGGCCTCGACGAGGGTGCAGTGGCGGCCCGAGCCGGTCGGGATCTCGATGGTGAACGAGTCCCCGAAGTACCGCCCGTAGGTGCGCAGCTTGTCCGCGAGCAGCACGTTCACCGGGAACCACACCGGTCCACGCCAGTTCGAGTTGCCGCCGAACATGCCCGAGCGCGACTCGCCGGGTTCGTAGTCGATGGTGGCGCTCTGGCCGTTGACCTCGACGACCACCGGGTCGTGGTAGACCGCCGACAACGACCGGATGCCGTAGGGCGAGAGGAACTCCGCGGTGTCGAACATCCGTTGCAGGATGCGACGGAGCCGTTCCGGGTCGACCATCGACAGCAGCATCTTGCGGCCCTCGGGCGTCGAACGCGACAGCAGCGGGCTCATGATCTCCGGGTGGCGCCGCTGCAACCAGCGCAGCCGCGCGGTGACGTCGGGACACTCCTCGGTCATCCACGACGGGATCTCCGTGGCGCCGAGAACCGGCAGCAGCCCGACCATCGACCGCACCCGCATGTGCGGCGCCGAGCCGTCGGGGTGGACGAGGACGTCGTAGAAGAAGCCGTCCTCCTCGTTCCAGAGGCCGGTGTCGCGGGAGCCGAAGGTGTTGAGGGCCTTCGCGATCGACAGGAAGTGCTCGAGGAACTTGGTGGCGGTGTCGTCGTAGGCCGGGTCGTTGCGGGAGAGCTCGAGCGCGATCTTGAACATCTGCTGGCAGTAGAACGCCATCCAGCTCGTGGCGTCGGACTGCTCGAGCCGGAACCCCGGCGGCAACGGGGCCGACCGGTTGAACAGGCCGATGTTGTCCATCCCGAGGAACCCGCCCTCGAAGATGTTGGAGCCGTTGACGTCCTTGCGGTTGACCCACCACGCGAAGTTCAGCAGCAGCTTGGTGAACACCCGCGTGAGGAAGTCGCGGTCGCGGTAGCCGTCGATGCGGTAGACGTGCCACGCGGCCCACGCGTGGACCGGCGGGTTGACGTCGCCGAACTCCCACTCATACGCCGCCAACTGCCCGTTGGGGTGCATGGCCCACTCGCGGCACATCAGGACCAGCTGTTCCTTGGCGAACGCCGGGTCGACGTGGGCGAGCGGGATGGTGTGGAAGGCGAGGTCCCAGGCGGCGAACCAGGGGTACTCCCACTCGTCGGGCATCGAGATGACGTCGGCGAGGGACAGGTGGTTCCAGTGAGTGTTCCGGCGTCCGTACTGCGCCCGGCCAGGAGGTGCCGGCGCGACCGGATCGCCCTCGAGCCACTGGTCGACGTCGTAGCGGTACAGCTGCTTGCCCCAGAGCAACCCGGCGTACGCCCGCCGGGCGACGTGGTGGTCCTCCGGCGGCATCCCGGGGTGGATGACGGTCGCGTAGAACTCGTCGGCCTCGGCCTGACGGTCGTCGAACACGGCGTCGAAGCTCGGACCGAACGTGGTCTCCGACGGCGGGTTCATCGACAACCGCAGCGAGATCGTCACCGTCTCCCCCGGCGCCACCGCGTCGAAGTGGTACCGCAGGCCGACCTTCGTGCCCTCGGACGCCGGGTTGACCGCCGACTTGATCCCGTGCACGACGTAGTCGTCCACCCCGTCCTTGGTGTAGCGCGAACCGTTGCCCACAGCACCGAACAGCTTGACCGCGTTGGTCTCGTTCTCGCAGAACAGCAGCTGCGGCGAACCCTTCGCGGCCAGGTGGAAGCGACCGAGGAAGCCGTGGTCGCACTCGGCCGCCTCCAGCCCGCCCACGGTGAGCGTGGGCGGCAGGACCTGCTGGATCACCGAGCGCCGGCGGTCACGGCCCCACGACCAGGTGTTGCGCAGCCACCACTGCGGCACGACGTCGAGCGGGGCGGCCTCCGGCCCGTGGTTGGTCACCTGCACCCGCACGCACACGTCGTCGGGCGAGGCCTTCGCGTACGTGACGAGCATGTCGAAGAAGCGGTTCTCGGCGAGGACGCCGGTGTCCTCGAGTTCGTACTCGCGCTCGTCGCGGCCGCGGGCGGCGTTCTCCCGCCGGAGCTGCTCGTACGGGTACTCGGCCTGCGGGTAGCGGTACAGCCACTGCATCCAGCTGTGCGTGGGGGTGCCGTCGACCGCCCACCAGTACTCCTTGGCGTCCTCGCCGTGGTTGCCCTCGCCGTTGGTCAGGCCGAACAGCCGGTCCTTGAGGACCGGGTCGCGCCCGTTCCACAACGCGAACGCCAGGTTGAGGAACCCGAACCGGTCGCAGATCCCGCCCAGGCCGTCCTCACCCCAGCGGTACGCACGGGCGTGGGCGTGGTCGAACGGGAAGGAGTCCCAGGCCGCGCCGTCCTCGGAGTAGTCCTCGCGGACCGTGCCCCACTGCCGGCCCGCGAGGTACGGACCCCACTGCCGCCACGGATCGTTCGACCCCGGCGACTCGGCCAGCCGGGCGTGCTCGGCCGTCCGCCCGGTGACGTGGCCCCAGTCGGCGGTCTCGCTGGTCACCGGGACAGTGTCCGGGACCGCCGCCGGCCGCGCGCGCAGGGGTGCGGCGCGCGCCTTCAGTCGATGCAGGCGAGGCGGCCGTTGGCGTCGTCGACCGCCCGCGACCCGGTGGCCGAGGGCGGGACGCTCGCCGTGGTCGGCGAGGCGCCACCCGCCGGGGTCAGGCCGTCGGCGCCGAGGACGAGCGTGACCGCCGTGGCCGACGGATCCACCCGGACCGTTGCACCCGGCACCGTTGCCGCGACTGTGTTGGCCTGGGCGCCCTGCCCGGTCGGGTAGAGCACGGTGGTGACGTCGGTCGGGTCGGCGTCGCCCGTGCCGACCACGTTCATACCGAGCGTGCTGAGCTTCGAGGCGGCCGCCGCCGCGGCTCCGCCGACGCCGCTGCCGTTGAGGACCTGGACCGTGACGTCACCGGGTGCGACGGTCGCGGGCGGGGTCGACGGCGCGGTCGGGGTCGGGTTCGGGGTCGCGGCTCCGACCAGGGCCTTCATCTGGGCCTTGACCGCGGCGGGGTCGACACCGAGGACGTCCTTGCCGTCGATGTTCTCGTCCCCGGTGGTCACCATGGTGGCGCCGATGATGTTGCCGGAGGCGAGGTTCTGCATCTGGGTGGCGAGGTCGACCAGGTTCAGCGAGCGGTCCTTGAGCAGGGACGAACTCACGGCGTCGAGCAGCCGGTTGAGCTTGAACGGGTTGACCAGTGTGCTCACGCCGATCTGGCGGAACACCGCACCGAGGAAGTAGCGCTGCCGCGCCACCCGGTCCAGGTCACCGTGCGGCAGACCGTGCCGCTGGCGCACGAACGCCAACGCCTGCGTCCCCTTGACGTCCGTGTTGAGGCCCTTCTTCAGGTTGATCCCCGAGTAGCTGTAGACGAAGTCACCGTTGGGCTCGAAGCCGGAGTCGAAACCGTCACCGCTCTGGCCGTACTCGGTCGCGGGGTGCATCGCGTTCTTGAGGCAGACGTCGACGCCACCGATCGCGTTGCTGATGCGGTAGAAGCCGAGCAGGTTGATCTGCAGGTAGTGGTCGATCCGCAGCCCCGTCAGCTGGCTGATGGTCTGCGAGGTGAGAACCAGGCCCGCGCCCTCCGCCGCCGTCTCCGACGCCCCTTGTTCCTTCGCGGTCTCGTACGCGTTCGGGTAGGCGGCGTTGATCCGGTCCATGCCGTAGCCCGGGATGTTGACGTAACTGTCGCGCGGGAACGAGATGAGCGTGGCCTTCGAGCCGTCGGCGGGCACGTGCAACACGATCATGGTGTCGGTGTTGGCGCTGCCGCCGTCGTCCTGGGTGGACAGGGCCTTGAGTTCCGCGGGGGTCGCCCCGGCCCGGCTGTCGTTGCCGACCAACAGGATGTTCTGCGCGACGCCGTCGAGGTCGGGCGGGGCATCGCTCGGGGTCGGGATGTCCGGCGCGGTGGCGATGTTGCTGTTGAAGTCGCGGTAGGTGGCCCACGCCACCCCACTGCCGACCAGCACCACCAACGAGACGAACGCGGCGAGCGACTTCCCCGCGAGCACGGCGCCGCGGCGCCCGCGACGGGGAACGCGCACCACGGGCGCGTCGACAGGGGTCACGGCGCCGAAGAGTAGTGACCACCACCTCGGGGAACGCCCAGCAGCGCGTGGTTCGATCTCACCCCGGCCACACGGGCGTGGTAACTTGCCGCTTTGCCGGCGGGACCCGAGAGGCGTGTGGATGTCGAGGCTGCGTCAGCTCAAGCGGACCGTCGCGCCCCCGGTGCACCGCGTCCTGGACCGGGCTCACCGGCCGGTCGGCGAACGCGCCTTCCTCACCGCCTTCGAGCAGGCCCGGGCCGCCGGACTGGTCAAGGTCAACATCGGGTCGGGTCGCAAGCCGGTCGACGGCTGGATCAACACCGACGTCGTGCGGCAGGGCCACATCTACCTCGACGGTCTGCAGCGCTGGCCGATCCCCGAGGCCTCGGTCGACTTCGTCTACGCCGACAACGTCATCGAGCACATCCCCCTCCCCGACACTCCCGCCTTCCTGCGCAACGCGTTCACCGCGATGAAGCCCGGCGCCGTCATCCGCCTCGCCACCCCGGACGTCGAGGCCGTCGCGCGGCAGTACCTCGAGAACGGGGAGCTCGCCCGGCTCGGCATGGAGCGCAACGCCGAGCGCGGCCGGCCGATGAAGTACCCGGTGCAACTGATCCAGAACGTGTTCGTCGGCGCCCAGCACTACCTCGGTTTCTGCCACGACTTCCACTCGCTGAGCACCGAGTTGGCCGAGGCGGGCTTCGTGAACATCATCCGTTCCGAGGCAGGCCTGTCCGACGTCCCGGAGATGCACGGCCTCGAGGTCCGCGCCCACCCGGCCGAGATCGCGACCCAACTGGTCGTCGAGGCCGTCAAGCCCTGAGGCGCGCAGTGGGAGGCGTTGTCGGAGCCCCGGCCTAACGTCAAGGTCGTGACCGATCAGCAGGCGCTGGTGTTCGGGGCGGACGAGTCGTTCGTCCCCGATCCCGCCGCGGGCGGCCTCGCCGTCGCGGTCGACCGCAGCTTCGCCTCGGTGCACCGCACCCAGCTCGACGCCACCTCGTGGGTCGACCACGTCCCGGGGTGGTTCCTCGGTGACGACGCCCTGGTGGAGTTCCTCGCCGCCACCGCGACGTGGGAGCGGCGCAGCCGCTGGATGTACACCCGGCAGGTCGAGGAACCACGCCTGACCGCGGAGTACCCCGTGATCGCCGAGGCCCCGCACCCGGTCTTCGGCTGGCTCGCCAGGGTGCTCGGCCAGCGGTACGGCCGGAACTACACCGCGTTGTGGATGAACTGGTACCGCGACCAGGACGACAGCACCGGCTGGCACGCCGACGCCCCCGCCGCGCGACTCCCCGAGGCGACGGTCCCGGTGCTCTCCCTCGGTGCCACCCGCCGCTTCCTCGTCCGCCCGGCCGAGGGCGGCCCCAGCACGTCGTTCACCGTGCACGGCGGCGACCTCGTCGTCATGGGTGGGCGGTGTCAGAAGGACTGGCGGCACATGGTGCCCAAGCAGCGCGCCGTCGCCGGCGGACGGATGAGCCTGAACTTCTCGGTCTGACCCGGGAGGTGCTCGCCGGACGGCGGCCGGGTTGTTGCCGGGCCGTCCGAGTGGTGTCCGTGTTGGATCAGGCCCGCCCGTCGCCCCCCACTCGGCCCTAGCCTCACCCCGTGCTCCGACGCCTGCTGCTGCTCACCGTCTCGCTGCTCGTCGTCGCCGGTGCCGCTGCGGCACCGGCGCTGGCCGACGACGACCCCGGCGCACCGCCCGGCACCCCGACCGCGACCAGGTTCGGCGGCGTCCCGAGCGTCGGCGCGGTCTTCCGTGACGGGCTGACCCAGCCCCACAGCTGCTCGGCGAGCGTCGTCCTCACGCCGCGAGGCGGGCTCGTGCTCACCGCGGCCCACTGCATCGAGGGCACCGGAGCCGGTCTGCTCTTCGCACCGGGCTACGTCGACGGCCGGACGCCCTACGGCGTGTGGACCGTGCAGCGGGCCTGGGTCTCACCGCGCTGGGTGACGAGCCAGGACCCCCACGCCGACTACGCCTTCCTGCAGGTCGCCCCGCGGACGGTGGGGCACCGGAACGTGTCCCTGCAGCAGGTGACCGGCGGCGCTGTGCTCGGGTTCGCCCCGCGCCCCGGCACCCGGGTCACCGACATCGCCTACCCGTACGGGATCGACGACGAGCCCATCACCTGCACCAACACGGTCGTCTCGACGCAGGGCTACCCGACGTTCGACTGCCACGGCTACCCGGGCGGGACGAGCGGCAGCCCGTTCCTCGTGCGGCACCCCGGTCGACCGGATGTCGTCGTGGGCGTCATCGGCGGGTTGCACCAGGGCGGCTGCTTCGAGTGGAACTCGTTCTCGTCGCCGTTCGGCCTCGACACCTTCGCGACCTACCTGCGCGCTGTGACCGGCCGGCCCGCGGACACGGTGCCCCAGGCGGGCAGCGACGGCTGCTGAGCGGAACTGCCGGGACGAGCCTGCCGGGAGACAGGTGGGGAAAGGGTGGAGCTGAGGGGATTCGAACCCCTGACCCCCTCGATGCGAACGAGGTGCGCTACCGGACTGCGCCACAGCCCCTGAGCCGGTCGACCCGGCTCAAGACAACCGCGTCAGACTACCAAGGCGGGCGGCGCGGCTTCACCACCAGCCCGGCGCACCACGGTGCCGGGCACCGGAGGTGCGCGCCGCCGGACGGGCGGCGTCAGCCGGCGCGGCGCTGGACGGGCTCGTCCTCCAGTTCCTCGCCGGAGTAGAGACCGGTGAGGTCGACGGTGTCCATGATCTGCAGTTCGAGGTCGTCGTCGTCGATGCGCACGAGGGTCTCGATCGGCAGGCGGAACGAGTGCGGGGCGACGCCTTCGTCGGCGCCGGCCTGGTCGTCGGAGTCCGCCGTGGCGTCCCACTCCGCCGCTGCGAGGCGGTCGGCGCGGCGCAGGCGGGCCTCGCGGCGGTCACGGTCGCGCAGCGCCTGCGAGCGCAGGAACAGCAGGTACCCACCGGTGGCGGCGAGGAACAGCAGCGCGAACGTCCACGGCAACCAGCCGCCGGCGATGAACGACGCCACCAACGTGATGAGCAGGCCGAGGCCGAGGATCGTGAGCGAGCGACGGCGGCGCGCCATCATCTGCCGCCTGGCGGCGGACATCTCCGTGCGGTCGACCGGGTACATCAACGCCTCCCTGGCGGCGGGGACCGGCCGACGTGCAGCCGAAGGAACGTGGGTGGAGGACGGGTGGCCGGGCACGAACACCTGCGCCTCGACGGGCGCCGAACGCGGCGTGACCCAGTCGGCGTCGTCGGCGGCGGCGCCGTCGACACCGCGCGGTGCGAGGGCGACGTCGTGCAGTGACTGTCGCCGGGTCAGGGCGCGCATCGCCCGTCCGAACCGGGCGACCGAGCGTTCCGGTGCGCGTTCGTCCTTGCGGCGAACGAGCATGGGGATGACGACGACCAGCCACAGCACGGCCAGTACCAGCACCGTCAGCGCGGACGACGACATCGCAACTCCTGTCACACCAGTCTCAAGGTGAACATGACGGTAGTGACGAGATGCGGCGCCGCAGGCCACGACACGCCCGCGCCCACAACAAAACCGCGACGGAGGTAGGTCAGGACGGTGCGGGCACCGAGGGCAGCCGTGACAACACGGTCGTGCCGTGCAGGTCCTCGGTGGTCAGGGCGAACGCCACGTGGTCGCGCCACGCGCCGTCGATGTCGAGGAACCGCTCGTAGAAACCCTCGCGCCGGAAACCCAGTTTCTCCACGACGCGCAGGCTCGCCGCGTTCTCCGGCCGGATGTCGACCTCGACGCGGTGCAGACCGACCCGGCCGAAGCAGTGGTCGGCGACGAGGGCCAGCGCAGTCGGCGTGATGCCCCGACCCGCGACCGCACTGTCGACCCAGTACCCGACCGTGCAGGAGCGCAGCGCACCGAAAACCACGTTCGACACGGACATCTGACCGACGAGCTCACCGTTGTACGTGACCACGAAGGGCAGCATCGTCCCGGCCCGGCCGGCCCGGCGCAGCGCACCGCACACCCCGCCCCACGCCGCGCGCGAGTTGCGTTCGGACCACGGCCGGTCGTTGGTCGGCTCCCACGGCGTCAACCACCGCTCGTTGCGCATGCGCACCTGGCTCCACGCCGGACCGTCACGCCAGCGCGGCGGACGCAGACCGACGGCCCCCGCGCCGAACTCGGCGGGCCACCCCGGGACAGCCACTCGGTGCCGTCGCTCTCAGCGGTGCGAGAGCAGCAGCGGGACGACGGTCACGCGGGAACCCGTGACCACCTCGGTGACGCTCTCGTCGATGACGACCAGGCAGTTCGACGACGCCATCGACGCCAGCAGGTGCGAGCCCGAACGCCCGACCAGCGAGACGCTGTACCCGCCGTTCGCTTCACGGTGCAACAGTCCGCGCCGGTACTGACGAACGCCCGCCGGCGAATCCATGCGCTCCAGCGCGATGGCCTGCACCGACGCCCGGTGGATCTGGTGCTTGCCCAACAGCATGCGGATGACCGGCCGCACGAACACCTCGAACGAGACGAGCGCGGCGCCGGGGTTGCCCGGCAGGCAGAAGATCGGCGTCCGGGTGTCGCGGCCGCCCTCGGCGGTGCCGATGGTGCCGAAACCCTGGAACCGTCCGGGGTCCATGGCGATGTCGTGGAACTCGACCGTGCCCAGTTCCGACAGGGCCGACCGGACGACGTCCGAGGTCCCGTGGCTGATCCCGCCGGTGGTGACGAGCAGGTCGGCCCGCAGCAACTGCGACTCGAGGACGTCGACCAGGCGGGCGTGGTCGTCGGGGACGATGCCCACGCGGTACGCGTCGGCACCGGCGTCGCGCGCGGCGGCGGCGACCATGTGCGAGTTGGCGTCGAAGGCGTCGCCGTGCGGCAGGGCCCGGCCGAGGTCGACGAGCTCGCTGCCGACCGACAGCGTGACGACGCGCGGCCGCGGGCGGACGGTGACACGTTCCCGGCCGATGCCCGCGAGCAACGCGATCTGCTGCGGCCCGAGCGCGGCACCGGCGCCGAGCGCGCGCTGACCCAGCTGCAGGTCCTCGCCCGCACGCCGGATGAACTCGCCGCTGTGCACCGGCGCGTTGATCGCCACCCGGGCGACACCACGGTCGGTGCGCTCCGCGGGGACAACGGCGTCGGCACCCGCCGGGATGGGGGCACCGGTGGTGATGCGGGCGGCGATGCCCGGTCCGACCCCGGTGCTGGTCCGGACCCCGGCCACGACGTCGGCGACGACCGGCAGGTCCACGGGTGCGTCCCGCGAGGCGTCGCGGGTGTCGATGGCGCGGATGGCGTAGCCGTCGGTGTCCGCACAGTCGACGCCCGGAACCGCAACCTCGGTGTGGACGTCGTCGGCGAGCAGGAGTCCCTGGGCGTCCAGCGTCGTGAGCTCGATCGGGTCGATCTGGCCGATCGCGGCGAGGATCTCCTGCAGCTGCTCGTCGACCGTGCGTCGGGTCATGAGGCCGCGGACCCCGTGCCGTCCGCGACGAAACCCTCGAGCCAGGCGGCGAAATCGGCGCCGACCTCCGGGTCCTGGACCGCGAGCTGGACGGCCGAGGTCAGGTAGTCGAGCTTGGTGCCGGTGTCGTAGCGACGCCCGGTGAAGACCACGCCGTGCACCGGCACGCCCTCGGCCAGCAGGATCGCCATGGCGTCGGTCAGCTGGATCTCACCCCCGCGCCCGGGCTCGGTGCGGCGCAGCGCGTCGAAGATCTCGGGCGGCAGAACGTAGCGGCCGATGACCGTGAGGGTGCTGGGGGCGTCGGCCGGGTCGGGCTTCTCGACCAGGCCGGTGACCCGGACCGTGGCCTCCTCACCCGCAGCCGGGGCGTCACCGTCGATGGCGACCACGCCGTAGCGCTTGGTCTCCTCGCGGGGCACGTCCGCCAGGGCGAGCACGATGCCGCCGTGCTCGGCCTGGACGTCGATCATCGGCCCGAGCAGCGGGTCGCGGGCGTCGACCAGGTCGTCGGGGAGCAGGACCGCGAACGGCTCGCCCTCGCAGAACGGCTCGGCCTGGGCCACGGCGTGCCCGAGGCCCAGCGGGTCCTCCTGCCGGGCCTCGTGGATCGTCGCGAGCGAGGCCGCGGACCGGACGGCCGCGAGGCCGGAGCTGTCGCCCTTGGCCTCCAGCGCCGCCTCGAGGTCGGAGTCGGAGGTGAAGTAGTCCATGACGGCCCGCTTGCCCTCGGACAGCACGAGGACGACGTCGGTGCAGCCGACCCGGGCGGCCTCCTCGACGACGAGGTGGCCCGTGGGGGTGCTGACGACCGGCAGCAGCTCCTTCGGGACGGCCTTGGTGAAGGGCAGCATGCGGGTGCCACGCCCGGCGGCCGGGATCACAGCGCGGTGGACACGTGCCCGGGACGCGGCGGCGTCAGGAGGCGTCACGTGGGCGAGACTAACGAAGGTGACCCCGGACGGTGACCGCCACGAGCGCGTCGCGGCCGCGAAGTCGGCCCTGCGGACCGAGTTGCTCGCGGCCCGGCGCGCGTTGTCCACGCCCGACCTGGAGGCCGCGCGGCGCGCGGTCGCGGCCGCGGTGCTGGCCTCCCTGACCCCGTCGGACCGGGTGGTCGCGGCGTACGAACCGCTGCGCACCGAGCCCGGTTCCGTGGCGTTGCTGTCGGCGCTCGTCGCGGACGGGCGGCAGGTGCTGGTGCCCGTGACGCTCGCCGACCGCGACCTGTCGTGGACCGGCTGGGACCCGGACGGGCGGGGCGACGACCTCGGGCGCGACGCGATCGCCCGGGCCGACGTCGTCGTCGTGCCGGCCCTGGCCATCGGCCGCCGCGACGGCGTGCGGCTCGGCCGCGGCGGCGGCTCGTACGACCGGGCGCTCGGCCGCGCCCGCGGCCGCACGGTCGCGCTGCTGCACGAGGGTGAACTGCTCGAGCAGGTGCCGGGCGACGACCACGACCGCCCGGTCCGGGCTGTCGTCACACCGTCGGGGTGGTTCGCGGTCGGCGGGGCGTAGGGACGGGCCCGGGGAAGCGGCGCGCGCACCGGGGCGTTGGAGGTGTCAGAATTGGCACTCGGACGCCCGGAGTGCCAGCGTCCGTCTGATCGTGTCGTCCGCCGAGGAGCCCGCCCGCATGCCCACCTATGCCTACCGCTGCACCAACCCCGAGTGCGCGCACACCTTCGACGTCGTGCAGGCGTTCACCGACGACCCGGTGACCGAGTGCCCGGTCTGCGGCCAGCCGGTCCGCAAGGTCTTCTCGCCGGTCGGTGTGGTGTTCAAGGGTTCCGGCTTCTACCGGACCGACTCCCGCAGCGGGAACAGCAGCTCGGAGAAGGCCGACACGAAGGCGTCCTCCGAGGGCGGTGCGTCGAGCGGCGAGAAGAGCTCGTCGTCGGAGAAGTCCTCGAGCTCGTCCTCGGACTCCGGCAGCACGTCGTCCTCGTCCTCGTCGAGCAGCTCGTCCTCGGGCGGGTCGAGCTCCTCGTCGTCCTCGTCGTCCGGTTCCACCGGGTCGTCGTCGGGCTCCGCCGCCAAGGCGTCCTGACCCCGCGCGGCGCCGGGTAGCAGATCCGGCGCCGGTCCGAACCGGTCCGTCCACAGGCCCGCGTGTCGTCCACAGACCGCCGGTCGACCGCCCGCGCCCGGCCCCGCCCGGACACGATCGGGGCGTGACGGCGAAGGCGCGGTGGCAGCGGTCGAGGGAACGACTCTCGGGCACGCCCCGCCTCGTCCTCGCGGTCGTCCTGCTCGCCGCCGGGGTGCTGGTCGCCCTGACGGCCACCGCCCCGCCCGCCACCGGTCCCGTGGTGGTCGTGAGCCGGCCGGTGGCCGGGGGCGTGGCCCTCCGCCCCGGCGACGTCGTGGTCGCGCAGCGGGCCCTCGCCGACCGCCCCGACGGTGCGTTGACGACGCTTGCGCCCGCGCTCGGTCAGCGGGCGGTCGGGGCGTTGGCGCGCGGCGAGGTCGTCACCGCGTCGCGTCTGGCACCCGCCGGCCTCGCCGACGACCTCGCCCCCGGGCGGTCCCTCGCGACCGTGACGGTCGCGTCCGCGCGCGCCGGCGTGGTGGCCGTGGGCGACCTGGTGCAGGTCGTGGTCCCGGCG
The DNA here is from genome assembly GCF_054456675.1 of Jatrophihabitans sp. YIM 134969. Classification (NCBI taxonomy): domain Bacteria; kingdom Bacillati; phylum Actinomycetota; class Actinomycetes; order Jatrophihabitantales; family Jatrophihabitantaceae; genus Jatrophihabitans; species Jatrophihabitans sp. YIM 134969. The sequence goes on along the minus strand of NZ_JBTJEQ010000068.1, from coordinate 1,789 downwards.
GACGACACGGCCGGTCCCACCGCGGGCCCGGTCACGCTCGCCGAGGATGCGCAGGTGCTCGCGGTGTGGCCCCCGACCGACGGGGACGACACGACCACCGCGGTGCTCGACGTCGACGTCGGGTCCGCGTCGAGGCTCGCGGTTCTCCCCGCCGACCTGCTGGTCGGGCTCGTGATCGTCACGGCATGATGCGATGCGACCAGACCAGCGTCACGACTCGGAGGGCACGCCATGCTCAAGGGCTTCAGGGACTTCATCATGCGCGGCAACGTGGTGGAGCTCGCCATCGCCGTCGTCATCGGTACCGCGTTCCAGGCGGTGGTCAGTGGCGTCGTCAAGGCGATCATCCAGCCGCTGGTGAACTCCGCCGGCGGCACCAACGTCAACGGCCTCGGCTTCTCCATCCGTCACGGCAACGCCGCGATCGAGAAGTCGACGTTCATCGACCTGTCGTCGGTGATCAACGCGATCATCGCGTTCCTCGTCACCGCGGCCGTCGTGTACTTCCTCATCGTGATGCCGATGAACAAGATCCAGGAGCGTCGCGCGGCGAAGGCGGCCACCGGCGAGCCGGACCCCACCCCGAAGTCGGAGGACATCATCTTGCTGGAGCAGATCCGCGACCTGCTCAAGGAGGGTGGCGGCCGGCTGCCGACCACCAGCACGGTCAAGGACGTCTGAACCAGACCCGTCCCCCGCCGCCCGTCACTCCCAGTGCGGCGGCCGTTGCTCCTCGTACCACCGACGGTCCCGGTCGCCCCGGTCCGCCCGGTCGAGGTCCTCACCCCAGCCGACGTCGCGGTCGTCGTCGCTGCGGACGTCGCGGACCGGATCGGGACGGCCGGGCCCGGATCCGTCGTCGGTCGGTGACGCGTCCGGCCGGTCCGGGTCCGCGGGCCGGGTGGGGCCGGTGCTGCTCACGTCACCGATCCTGCCGCCCCACACCCGGAGTGCCACGCACCGGACCTGCTTGACTGGGTGGGGACAGCACACCGCCGTTCCGGGAAGGGAGAGATCCCCGTGGATTTCGACAAGCTCAAGCGCAAGGCCAGTGAGGCGGCGTCCCAGGCCAAGGTGAAGGCCGGGGAGTTGCAGGAGAAGTCCAAGCCCAAGCTGGAGCAGGCCCGGGTCAAGGCGTCGGAGTTCGGCGGCAAGGCGTCCGAGGCGATCCAGAAGGGCGCCGACAAGGCGCAGGAGAGCGCCAAGTCGTTCCGCGAGGGTCACAACGAGGACCCGTCCGCGCCGCCCACCGCGAGCGCCCCGACCCTGCACGCGGCACCGGACCCGACAGCGCCCCCGACCTCGACCGGCCAGACGCCCACCGGGCAGGGCCCGACCGGGAACCCGCCGCCGTCGGTCTGAGCGGCAGCGTCGTGACCGACCACCGGACCGCGCCGTGAGCGGCGTCGGCCCGGCCGTCACCGTCCGCTTCTGGGCCGGCGCCCGGCGGGCTGCCGGGCGGGCCCAGGAGCAGGTGATCGCGCCCGACCTGCGCGCGCTGCGTGCGGTGCTGACCGAACGACCGGAACTGGCGGCCGTGGTCGCGGCGTCGAGCCTGCTGGTCGACGGCGTCGCACCGACCACCGACGACGTGCCGCTGCGCCCCGGCGCGGTGGTCGACGTCCTGCCCCCGTTCGCCGGCGGCTGAGCCGACCGGTGCGGCGCCACACGTCCTAGTTGTACTGACCTGACAGGTTGGTGACGCGGGTTGCTGGCGGGAGGCCGCCCAGTGCGGTGTGGCCGCGGTGGTGGTTGTAGGTGTGGAGCCAGACCGCGAACTCTGCCACGC
>NZ_JBTJEQ010000067.1:0-20944 GCF_054456675.1 Jatrophihabitans sp. YIM 134969 | reverse complement strand
CAGCGGGCGCGGCTCGACCGCGAGTTCGCCGCGACCACGACGGCCTGGGAGGCCGGCCGCCGCATGCTCGACCGCGGCGCCCGCAAGCGCCTGGCCGGCAGCCACGACGTCCTCGCCCGCACCGGCCGGCAGCTGGCGTTCGAGCTCTCGCTGGCGGCCGCCGACACCGACCCGGTGCACCGCAGCGGCTGGCTCGCCGACCTGCGCTTCCGCGTCGACGCGTTCGTGACGGCCTGCGGCGCCTTCCGGCAGGGGATCCTGCTGTCGTCCGGCGCCTACGGCGACCAGGCGGGTGTGGCCGCCACGGCCGTCGTGCTCGACCTCAACCGCCCCGACCTCCGCGTGGTCGACGTCGACCCGGCCGTCTCGCTGGACAAGACGCCCGCCGCGCGCTGAACCACCGCTGCGGCGGGAGCACGCGGCAGACTGGGGCGATGCAGGTCGCGCGGTTGTTCCGTCACCCGGTGAAGTCCGTGAGCGGCGAGGAGCTCGACGCCGTCGAGGTCGACGCCCGGGGGATGGCCGGCGACCGCGTGTGGGCGCTCTACACCGACGACGGCGGGATCGGCAGCGGCAAGAACAGCACCCGCTTCCGCAAGGTCGACGGACTGTTGCAGTGGGCATCAGAACTGCCGGGGACCGGTGCGCCGGTGCTGGTCGCACCCGACGGCCGTCGGGTCGCCGTCGACAGTCCTGATGCGACGGCCGTCCTGCGCGCGGAGTTCGGCCGCGAACTCACCCCGCGGCCCGAGACCGGCGTCGTGCACTTCGACGACGCCCCGCTGCACCTGGTCACCACGTCGTCGCTGCGGACCCTCGGCGCGGAGGCGGGCGGCGAGGTCGCGGTGCGGCGCACCCGCGCGAACGTGCTGGTCGACACCGGCGACGCCGAGGGTTGGGTCGAGGACGACTGGTTGGGCCGCGAGATCACGCTCGGCGACGTCGTCGTGCGGGTCACCGCGCCGATGCCCCGCTGCGTCATGGTCGACATGAGCCACCGCGGCGTCGACGGTGACGTCAAGATCCTCAAGCCCCTCGGCCGCACCCACGCGGTCGAACTCGGCGTCATGGCCGAGGTCGTGCGTCCCGGCCGCCTCGCCGTGGGTGACGCGGTCACCGTTCGCTGAGATCGGCGCGATGTCAGCTCTCGTCGGGCGCCGGGTGCGGCGGGGCGGGCTGGACCCACTTCAACAGGTCGGCGACCGACTCGACGACGTGCGACGGCCGGTAGGCGAACGCGTCGATGGCCTCGGTGGTCGTGATGCCGGTGAGCACCAGGAAGGTCTCCAGGCCGGTCTCGATGCCCGCGACGATGTCGGTGCGCATCGAGTCACCGACCATCGCGGTGGTCTCGGAGTGCGCGTCGATCCGGTTGAGGCCGAACCGCATCATGATCGGGTTGGGCTTGCCGACGTAGTACGGCTCGATGCCGGTGGCGCGGGTGACGAGCGCGGCGACCGAACCGGTGGCGGGCAGCGCCCCCTCCGACGACGGTCCGGTCGGGTCGGGGTTGGTGGCGATGAAGCGGGCGCCGTCGTCGATGAGCCGGATGGCCCGCGTGATCGCCTCGAACGAGTACGTGCGGGTCTCACCGAGCACGACGTAGTCGGGGTTGGTGTCGGTGAGGGTGTAGCCGACGTCGTGCAGGGCGGTCGTCAACCCGGCCTCGCCGACCGCGTACGCGGTGCCGCCCGGGCGCTGGGAGTCCAGGAACGAGGCGGTCGCGAGCGCCGAGGTCCAGATCGAGTCCTCGGGCACGATCAGGCCCTCGCGGCCGAGCCGCGCCGCGAGGTCGCGCGGGGTGTAGATCGAGTTGTTGGTGAGGACCAGGAACCGGTGCCCCAGCCGTTCCAGGGTCTCGAGGAACTCGACGGCTCCGGGGATCGGGCGGCCCTCGTCCGCGAGGACGCCGTCCATGTCGATGAGCCACGAGTCGATCGGTGCGCGCGACGCCATGGGACCAGTCTGTCCTCAGACCGGCCCGACCGGAACACCGCTACCGTCCGGACGCATGACCGACCTCGCCATCACCACGGATCAGATCACCGGCGTCGGCATCGGCACGATCGCCGTGGTCGTCGTCATCGGGTTGATCATCGCGCTCGTCGTCACCAAGGTCGTGGTCAAGGTGATCGTGGCGCTGCTCGTGGTCGCGCTCGCCGTCGTGGTGTGGACGCAACGCACGGCCGTCACCGACGCCGCCAAGGACGCGGCGAAGCGGTGCGACGCGAGCTTCTTCGGCATCCACGTCGAACCCTCGAACGACGACGTGCGCCGGGCCTGCGACCGGATCGCGGGGAGCTGACCTGCGGGCCCGTCAGACGGCGGGCGGCTCGACCGCGGCGGGATCCTCGTCCGGACGGGCGGCGGCTGCCTTGTTGCGCCGGCGGTGCTTCAGGAACTCCAGCACCACCGGCAGGATCGACACCACGGCGATGAGCAGCGCGATGGCCTCGACGTTGTTCTTGACGAACTCGATGCCGCCGAGGAAGTAGCCCAGCAGCGGGAACCCGACGCCCCAGACCACGGACACCCCGATGGAGAAGATCGCGTAGCGACGGAAGTCCATGCGGCTCGCGCCGGCGATGACCGTGATGAACGTGCGCACGACGGGCACGAACCGGCCGGCGATGATGGCGAACGGGCCGCGGGCCTCGAAGAACTCGTGCGCCTGCGTGACGTACTTGCGTTTGAAGATCCGGCCGTCGGGACGGTCGAACAGGGCCGGGCCCGCCTTCCGACCGATCCAGTACCCGACCAGGCTGCCCGCGGACGCCGCGATCGGCACGCCGACCAGCACGGCCCAGAGCGGGACGTCGAAGACGCCGCTCGCGATGAGCAGGCCCGCCGCGAACAGCAGCGAGTCGCCCGGCATGAAGAAGCCGATCAGCAGCCCGCACTCGGCGAAGATGATGACGTACAGGCCGATGAGGCCGAACGTGTTGACGAGGTAGTCGGGGTCGAGGATCCCCGGAGCGGCCTGGTACACGGATGTCGAGGGTAGAGCCGACGCATGGGTGCCGCGTGTGTCGCAGCCGGGTGACTCACAGGTTCGTGGTCAGTAGACGGTGTAGCCGCCGTCGGCCACCAGTACCGATCCCGTGACGAACGACGCGGCGTCGGAGGCGAGGAAGACCACGGCCGGCGCGATCTCGGACGGCTCGGCCGCCCGTTGCTGCGGGGCGTCCTCGATCCACATCCGGTGGAACTCCGGCCGGTCGACCGGCGCCATGTCGGTGCGGACGTAGCCCGGCGCCACCGCGTTGACGCGGATCCGGTGCGGCGCCCACTCCGCGGCCAGTGACTTCGTCAGCTGGTGCACCGCGGCCTTCGACGCGTTGTACGCCGGCTGGAACTGGGGCCGGTTGACGATCTGCCCGGAGATCGAGCCGATGTTGACGATGCTCCCGCCGCCGTGGTCCTTCATGTGCCGCGCGGCGACCTGCGAGACGCGCCACAGCGCGGTGACGTTGAGGTCGAGCACGGCGTCCCACTCGTCGTCAGGGACCTCGAGCGCCGGCCGGTGGAAGCAGATGCCGGCGTTGTTGACGACGACGTCGAGCCCACCGAGCCCGGCCACGGTGTCGGCCACGACACGTTCGACGTCGGCGGGGACGGTGACGTCGGCGGTGACCGCGAGCACGTCGTGACCCGCGGCACGCAGTTCGCCCACCACGGCCTCGTTGGCCGTGGTGGTGCGACCGCAGAACGCCACGCGCGCCTCCGCCGCGAGGAGGCCGTCGACGAACGCGCGGCCCAAGCCGCGGTTGCCCCCGGTGACGAGGGCGACCTTGCCCGTCAGCGAGAACGGGTCAGTCAAGGACGGTGACGCCCTTCCAGAACGCGACGCGACCCTTGATCTCCTCGGCCGCCTCCTTCGGAGCCGGGTAGTACCAGGCGGCGTCGGTGTTGGTCTCGCCGTCGACCTCGAGGGACAGGTACGAGGCCGTGCCCTTCCACGGGCACACGCTGGTGCTGTCACTCGGCCGCAACACGGCCTGGTCGACACTCTCCATCGGGAAGTAGTGGTTGCCCTCGACGATCACGGTGTCAGCGCTCTGGGCGATGGTCGCCCCGTTCCACACGGCAGTTGGCATGTCGACGAGCCTACGACCCCGTCCGATGTACGACGGGTGTTTGTCGGTTTTGCGTGAAACTTCCGGGTCGACGGTTTGGTCCGTGATCGAGTGGGCAAGAGTGGGGCACCCCCACGTCGCCCGTATCGGGCCGAAACCTCGGAGATCCCCCTTGCGCTTCACACTTTCCTCGCGCGCTGCCCTCATCGCTCCCGCTCTCGGACTCGCTCTGCTGGCCGGGACCGCGACCGCTCTCGTCGCGGTCGTCCCGGCCGTGTCGACGCCCGCCGTGGCCGCCGCCGCGACGGTCCAGCCGACAGCCGCCAACACCGGTGTGCCGTCGGGCGCCACCCTGAAGCCGGTCTACGGCACGCTCGTGCTCAACAAGGCCGGCACCACCTACAGCAACCTCGACATCCACGGCCGTGTGAAGGTCACGGCGCCGAACATCACGCTCGCGAACTCGATCGTGCGCGGCGACGCGACCACGAAGCTCGGTTCGCTCGTCGACTGCAACGATCCGTCGTCGAACCACGCGGGATTCACCTTGCGGGACAGCACGTTGACCGCGCAGTACCCGTCGATCTACCAGGTCGGCATCGTGGGTCACGACTTCACCGTGCTGCGTGCGGAGATCACCCGGACGCTCGACGGTGTGCACGTGGTCGGCGGCCGGGTCACGGTGACCGGCTCCTGGATCCACGACACGTACTACATCCCGGCGTCGCAGAGCCCGGACCACCAGTACACACACAACGACGGCGTGCAGGTCATCGGCGGCTCGAGCATCACCGTCACCGGCAACACGATCTCGGGCAACAGCAACGCGGCGCTCATGGTCGGTCAGTCGTCCGGGGTCGTGACCGGCGTGCGGTTCTCCGACAACTGGTCGAGCGGCGGCGCGTGCACCGTCAACATCGTCGCCGTGCCGCGGGCCACGATCAGCGGACTCACGATCACGAGCAACCGGTTCCTGCACAACACCCGCGTCGCGAACTGCGCGATCCTGCAGAACAGCGGCGTCACGATGACGACCAGCGGCAACATGTGGTCGGACACGAACAAGGCGGTCACGCTGACGCGCGGTAGGTGACGGACGGCGCCTCGCGGGGTCTGCGGGATACTCCCCGCGAGGCACCGCCACCGAACCGTCCCCGCCGACCGGTCCGATCCTGGGAGGGATCCCGTCATGCCCATCGCGACGCCCGAGTCCTACGCCGACATGCTCGACCGCGCCAAGGCCGGTGGGTTCGCCTACCCGGCCATCAACGTGACGTCGTCCGAGACCGTCAACGCGGCCGTCAAGGGGTTCGCCGACGCCGGCAGCGACGGGATCATCCAGGTCTCCACCGGCGGCGCGGAGTTCGCCTCGGGCACGGCCGTCAAAGACATGGTCACCGGCGCGATCGCGTTGGCCGAGTTCGCCCACGTCATCGCCGAGAAGTACCCGGTGCAGATCGCGCTGCACACCGACCACTGCCCCAAGGACAAGCTCGACAGCTACGTCCGGCCGTTGCTCGCGGTGTCGCAGGAGCGGGTCGACCACGGGCGCCAGCCGCTGTTCCAGTCGCACATGTGGGACGGCTCGGCCGTCGAGCTGCACGAGAACCTCGACATCGCCGAGGACCTGCTCACCAGGGCCGCGGCGGCGAAGATCATCCTCGAACTCGAGATCGGCGTGGTCGGCGGCGAGGAGGACGGCGTCGTCGGTGAGGCGTCGGAGAAGATGTACACGACCTCGGGCGACGCCGTCCTCACCGCGGAGAAGCTCGGCCTCGGTGAACGCGGGCGGTACCTGCTCGCCGCGACCTTCGGCAACGTGCACGGCGTCTACAAGCCCGGCAACGTCAAGCTGCGGCCCACGGTGCTGCGCGACATCCAGGCGGCGGTGGCCGAGAAGTTCGGCACCCCCGACAGCAAGCCGTTCGAGCTGGTCTTCCACGGTGGCTCGGGCTCGGCGCTTGCGGAAATCCGCGAGGCGCTCTCGTACGGCGTCGTGAAGATGAACGTCGACACCGACACCCAGTACGCGTTCACCCGGCCGATCGCGGCGCACATGTTCAGCAACTACGACGGCGTGCTGAAGGTCGACGGCGAGGTCGGCAACAAGAAGGCCTACGACCCGCGCAGCTACCTCAAGGCGGCCGAGGGTGGCATGGCGGCCCGCGTCGTCGAGGCCTGCGAGAACCTCCTCTCGGCCGGGACGTCGCAGAAGTAACGTCGTCCGCGTGACCACCCCGCACGCCCCGCACGGGCGCGACCTGCTCAACCGTCCGACCGAACTGCCCGTCGACCCCGCCGTCGCGCGGCTGGAGGCGGGTGAGGACCCCCGCACGGTCGCGGCGTCCGTGCCCACCTCGTCCGCGGCCTGGGCGGCGCTGTCGAGCGCGGCGCTGGCCGACGACCCGGTCGCGGCCTACGCGTTCGCCCGCACCGGCTACCACCGCGGGCTGGACTCGCTGCGCAAGGCGGGCTGGAAGGGTGCGGGGCCCGTGCCCGCCTCGCACGCGCCCAACCTGGGCGTCCTGCGCTCCTTCGCGGCCCTGCGGGACGCCGCGGCGGCCATCGGGGAGACGGCCGAGGTGGAGCGGCTCACCGCCCTGCTGGCCGACGCCGACCCCACCTTCGCCGCCTGATCGACTAGCCTGGCGCGCTGTCCGCGCGCCGTCGGGCGCCGCCGATCTTCCCGAGGAGTCCCGTTGCCGGCTGTCGTGCTGATCGGTGCCCAGTGGGGCGACGAGGGCAAGGGCAAGGCCACCGACCTGCTCGGGTCCCGTATCGACGCCGTCGTGAAGTTCAACGGCGGCAACAACGCGGGTCACACCATCGTCATCAACGGTCCGTCGGGGCCCGAGAAGTTCGCCCTGCACCTGCTGCCCTCGGGCATCCTCACGCCCGGTTGCAGCGCGGTGATCGGCAACGGCGTGGTGATCGACCCGGCCGTGCTGTTCGAGGAGATCGACGGCATCGCCGCCCGCGGCGTCGACACCTCGAATCTCATCGTCAGCTCCAACGCCCACCTCATCGCGCCGTACAACACGGTCCTGGACAAGGTCGGCGAGCGTTTCCTCGGCAACCGGCGCATCGGGACGACCGGGCGCGGCATCGGCCCGACGTACGCGGACAAGATGTCGCGGATCGGCGTGCGCGTGCAGGACCTGTTCGACGAGGTCGTGCTGCGCGAGCGGGTCGAGGGCGCGCTGGAGATGAAGAACCAGATCCTGGTGAAGATCTACAACCGTCGCGCGATCGACGTCGACGAGACGGTCGACGAACTGCTCTCCTACGCCGACCGGCTGCGGCCGATGGTCGCCGACACCTCGCTGCTGCTCTCGGGCTGGCTCGACGAGGGCAAGACGATCGTGCTCGAGGCGGGCCAGGCGACGATGCTCGACGTCGACCACGGCTCCTACCCGTTCGTCACGTCGTCGTCGGCCACGGCCGGTGGCGCGTGCACCGGTTCGGGCATCCCCCCGACCCGCATCGACCGGGTGGTCGCGGTCGTCAAGGCGTACACGACCCGCGTGGGTGAGGGCCCGATGCCGACCGAGCTGGTCGACGAGAAGGGCGAGTGGCTGCGGCAGCAGGGCGCCGAGTACGGGACCACGACCGGCCGTCCCCGCCGCACCGGCTGGTTCGACGTGCCCGTCGCGCGGTACGCCGTGCGGATCAACGGCGTGACCGACTTCGTGCTCACCAAGCTCGACACCCTCACCGGTCTCGACGAGATCCCGGTGTGCGTGGCCTACGAGGTCGACGGCGTGCGGCACGAGGAACTGCCGATGACCCAGGCCGAGTTCGCCCGCGCCGTGCCGATCTACGAGACCTGGCCCGGTTGGACCGAGGACATCACCGGCGCCCGCACCCTCGACGACCTCCCCGGCGCCGCCCGCGACTACGTGCTCGAGCTGCAGAAGCTCTGCGGCACCTCGATGTCGGCCATCGGCGTCGGCCCCGGCCGCGACCAGATCATCGCCGTGCGCGACCTGCTCCCGTCGTGAGGGTCCTGGTCGTCGGATCGGGCGGGCGGGAGCACGCGCTGTGCCTGGCGCTCGCGGCCGACCCGGACGTCACCTCGCTGGTGTGTGCCCCGGGCAACGCCGGGACGGCCGCGGTGGCCGAGCAGCGCGGGCTCGACGTGTCGGACCCGGCCGCCGTCGCGAAGCTCGCGGTCGACGAGGGCGTGGACCTGGTCGTCATCGGGCCGGAGGTGCCGCTGGTCGCGGGCGCCGCCGACGCCGTGCGTGACGCGGGGATCGCCTGCTTCGGGCCGTCGGCCGCCGCCGCCCGGCTCGAGGGCAGCAAGGCGTTCGCCAAGGAGGTCATGGCCGCGGCCGGCGTGCCCACCGCGGGATCACGCGTCGCGTCCACCCCGGAGGAGGCGGCCGCCGCGCTCGACGCGTTCGGCCCGCCCTACGTGGTCAAGGACGACGGTCTGGCCGCCGGCAAGGGTGTGGTCGTCACGAGCGACCGCGCCGCGGCGCTCGCCCACGCGGCGGCGTGCGACCGGGTCGTGATCGAGGAGTTCCTCGACGGCCCCGAGCTCTCGCTGTTCGTCGTCACCGACGGTGTCGACGTCGTGCCGTTGGTCCCGGCGCAGGACTTCAAGCGCGCCCGCGACGGTGACCGCGGCCCGAACACCGGCGGCATGGGTGCCTACGCGCCGCTGACATGGTTGCCTGATGCAACGGTCGCCGAGGTGGTCGACGCTGTGGCCCGACCGACGATCGGGGAGATGTCCGAGCGGGGCACGCCGTTCGCCGGCCTGCTCTACATCGGGTTGGCCTACACGAAGGCCGGTCCGAAGGTCATCGAGTTCAACGTGCGGTTCGGTGATCCCGAGACCCAGGTCGTCCTCCCGCTGCTCGAGACCCCGCTCGGGGGAGTGTTGCACGCTGCAGCGGTCGGGCGGCTCGGGCAGCACGCTCCGTTGGTCTGGCGCGACGATTCGGCCGTCACCGTCGTGCTCGCCGCGGCGGGTTACCCCGACACCCCCCGCACCGGCGACGTCGTGACCGGCGCCGACGAGGACGGCGTGATCCACGCCGGAACCCGCCTGCGGGACGACGGCGCGACCGTGAGCAGCGGGGGCCGGGTGCTCGCCGCCACCGCCGTCGCCCCGACACTCGCCGAGGCCCGCGACGAGGCCTACGAACTGCTCCGCCACGTGCGCCTCGACGGTGGCCACTACCGGCAGGACATCGCCCTCGCCGCCGCCGAGGACCGCATCACCCTGCCCTGACCGGATTCTGTGTCTTCTCGCGTCGTCTGGCCGCAGGAGTACACAGAATCTGCCTCAACCCGTGGCGACGGGGCGCGACGGGTCGTTGCTCCACGCCGAGAACGAGCCGGGGAACAGGCGACCGGTGCGGCCGGCGTGCTCCAGGACCAGCAGGGTGTGGCAGGCCGTGACGCCCGACCCACACGACGAGACGATCTCCCCGGGGACGGCGTCGAGGCGTTCGGCGAGGGTGTCGTCGTCGAGCAGACGCCCGTCGTGGTCGGTCCAGTCGCGGGCCGGGAGGTTGACCGCGCCGGGGATGTGGCCCGCCTGGGGGTCCATGGGCTCGACCTCGCCGCGGTACCGCTCCGGCGCACGGGCGTCGAGCAGGGTGAAGTCGCCGCCGGCCGCGACCTCGTCGATGGTCGCCAGGGACTCGCGGGGCCACGGTCGCGAGGAGAACGCCGCGGGTGGGCGCAACTCCTCACCGGTGGCGAGCGGGCCGTCCCACGCCGCGAGGCCGCCGTCGAGCAGCGCGGCGTCGTGCCCGGTCACCCGCAGCATCCACACCAGCCGGGCGGCGATCACGCCGCCGTCGTCGTCGTACGCGACCACGGTGTCGGACTCGCCGATGCCCAGGCTCGCCATCGCCGCGGCGAAGTCGTCGGGCGACGGCAGCGGGTGGCGGCCGTCGGTCGGCGCGCCGTGGCGGGCGAGGTCGGTCTCCAGGTCGACGTGCACCGCGCCCGGGACGTGTCCGGCGAGCCAGGCGTCGCGCCCCACCCGCCCGTCGAGGTAGGAGCGGGCGTCGGCGAGGACGACGCCCGGGTGCTCACGCACCCACTGCAGGTCGACGAACGGAGGGATCACCCCGTCACCGTAGGCCGAACCGGACCACGCCCCGATCACGAAGCGAGAGCGTGCACCCGCACGGGAACAGTGGAAGCGTGACGGACGACGACGGGGTCGACGACCTCGACCTCGGCCGTCCGCCCATGTCGCGTCGCACGCGTCGGCGCCTCGGCGCCGGACTCGTCGCCGTGGTCGTCGTGGCCGGTGCCGCGATCGTCTCCGTGCAGGTACTCGACCGGCCGGCGAGCCCCGCCCCGGTGGCCGTGTCAGCTCCGGGCGGGCCACCGGACCGCGGGTTCGCCGGCGGGCCGGTCCTCACCGAGGTCGACGGCCGCACCGAACTGGCGGTCCCCGGCGGCGCGATGTTCGGGGGTGCGGCCATGAACGTCGCGCTCGAGCCGGCCACCGACGCCCTGGCGGCGGTCCAGCGGGTCATCCCCTCGCTGCACGACGTGCGCGGTGGGCGGGTGGTCGACCCCGACGTCCACTACGGCGTCTACCTGCAGGGCACCTACGACGCCGTCGACGGCTCCCCTGTGACCTTCACGCTCTACACGGCACGGGCGCCGGAGACCCCGCCCGAGGTCGAGGTCGGGGTCGTCCCGGTGGTGGTCGGCGACGAGCGGACCGTGCGCACCGACGTCTCGGTCTACACCGGCACCGGGTGGTGGGTGCACGCCGTCGCGCAGGCCCACACCCCCGACCCCGTCAGCGGCGACCAGGCGGGCGTGGTCCGCGCCGCCGCCGTCGACCCGGTGCTGGTCTCGTGACCGCCCCGGTGACCGACGACGCCCTCGACATCGGGCGGGAACCGCGCCCGCCGCTGTCGCCCCGCACGAAGCGCGCGGTCGTCGCGGTGCTCGCGCTGCTCGTGGTCGGCGCCGTCGTGGCCGTCCTGCTCGTCCGGCCGGGTGGCGGCGACCGACGCCGGCCGGTCGCCGACGCGCCCACCCCCGCGCCGTCGTCCTCGGGAGAGTTCCCCGCCGGCCCGGTGCTGGTGTCCGTGGGCGGGACCGACGCCCTGCAACCGCCCGGCCTGCCCGGCCTGGGCTCCTCGACCGGGCCGGTGACCCTGCAGCCCGCGCCCGAACTCGTGCGCGTCGTCGCCGCGGCCCTGCCGGGACTGCGTGACGTCCGAGGTGGGCGCACCCCCGAGGACGGCAGCCGGTTCGGCTTCTACCTCGACGGCGTCTACGACGGCGTGGGCGGCCCGGTCCGGGTCAGCCTCTACTCGGTCGTGTCGCCCGGGACCACCTACGGCGCCGACCGGTTCGTGTCGCGGTCGAAGATCGGCCAGGACTACCGCGTGCGCACCGACGTCTCGGTGTTCACCGGCAGCGGGTGGTGGGTGCACGCCGTGAGCCTCGGACCCGACGACCCGTCCGCGCTCCGCACCGGCGAGGTCGCCCGGTTGCTGCCGCTGGCCCGCGACCCAGCGTTGGTGACGCCGTGAGCGCGCCGGTCGACGAGATCGACGTCGGTCGCGATCCGCGTGCCCGGGCCCCGTGGCACCGGTGGTCGCGGCGGCGCCGCCAGGTCGTGGGCGGCGTCGCGCTCGTCGTCGTGCTGGCCGCCGGGGCGCTGTGGCTGGCGCTGCGGCCTTCCGATCCCGCACCGACCGCCCGGGCGGTGCCGCCGGTCGCGCTCGGTGCCCCCGGCGCCGACGTCGTCCAGACGCTCCCGCCCGACGTCGCCAGCTGCCCGCCCACCGCGGAGACCTGCGCGTACGACGACGACGTCGACCCCGCCGACGAGCAGGCCTTCCGCGCCGCCTTCGGTTCGGCGGGCTACATCGGCCGGCAGACGGTCCGCGACGCCGAGACCGCCGAGGTCTACCTGCAGCTGATCCGGTTCACGACCGGCACGCTCGTCACCGTCACCCTCACCCAGCAGCCGGTCGCGCTGCTGCCGGAGCCGCCCGTGGTGGACGACGACCCCACCGACGTCGACCGCCGCGACGGCGGGTTCACGCTCACGGCCGTGCGCGACGGCTACCTCATCACCGTCACCGCCGCGGGGCTGCCGGGTCAGGTGCTGCCGGTCCGCGCCGCCCAGCAGTGGGTGCGCACCGCCCCCGCTCCCTGAGCCGGCGTCGGGCCCACCACCCCGGCTGGGACGATGGAGGCGTGTCGATCCCCAACGTCCTCGCGGCCCGCTACGCGTCCGACGCGATGAGCGAGATCTGGTCGCCCCACCACAAGGTCGTCCTGGAACGCCGGCTGTGGCTCGCGGTCATGCGCGCCCAGCGTGAGCTCGGGGTCGACGTGCCCGAGGCGGCGCTGGCCGCCTACCAGGAGGTGGTCGACCGTGGTATCGAGGCGGTCGACCTCGACAGCATCGCCGCCCGTGAGCGGGTCACGCGGCACGACGTCAAGGCGCGCATCGAGGAGTTCGCGGCGCTCGCCGGGTCCGAGCACGCCCACAAGGGCATGACCAGCCGCGACCTGACCGAGAACGTCGAGCAGTTGCAACAGCTCGACGGTCTCCGGCTCGTGCGGCACAAGGTGGTCGCGGTGCTCGCCCGGCTGGCGCGCCGGGCCGCCGAGTACGACCAGTTGGTGATGGCCGGGCGTTCGCACAACGTCGCCGCGCAGCCGACCACGCTGGGCAAGCGCTTCGCCTCGATCGCCGACGAACTGCTGGTCGCCCTCGCCCGCCTCGACGCCCTGCTCGAGCGGTACCCGATCCGCGGCATCAAGGGTCCGGTCGGCACCGCGCAGGACATGCTCGACCTCGTCGGGTCCGAGGAGTCCCTCGCCGCGCTCGAGGACTCGGTCGCCCGTCACCTCGGGGCATCGCACGTGCTCACCAGCGTCGGCCAGGTCTACCCGCGGTCGTTGGACTACGACGTCGTGACGACGCTGGTGCAACTCGCCGCCGGGCCGTCGGACTTCGCGACCACGCTGCGGCTGATGGCGGGGCACGAGCTCGTCACCGAGGGGTTCGCGCCGGGGCAGGTCGGGTCGTCGGCCATGCCGCACAAGATGAACACCCGCTCGGCCGAACGCATCAACGGCTTCATGGTGATCCTGCGCGGGTACGCGTCGATGCTCGGTGAGCTTGCCGGGCAACAGTGGAACGAGGGCGACGTCTCCGACTCCGTCGTGCGCCGGGTCGCCCTGCCCGACGCGTTCTTCACCATCGACGGCCTGCTCGAGACGACGTTGACCGTGCTCGACGACTTCGGTGCGTTCCCCGCCGTCGTCGCGCGCGAACTCGACCGGTACCTGCCGTTCCTCACCACCACCGCCGTGCTCATGGCCGCGGTGCGGGCGGGGGTCGGGCGGGAGACGGCTCACGAGGTCATCAAGGAGCACGCCGTCGAGGTCGCACTGGGCATGCGTGAGAAGGGTGCACAGGACAACGATCTGTGGGAGCGCCTCGCCGCCGACTCCCGGCTCGGGCTCGGTGCCGACGACCTCGCCGGCGTGCGGGCCGACCCGCTCGCGTTCACCGGCGCGGCACGGGCGCAGGTCGCGGCCGTGGTCCGGGCCGTCGACGCCGTCATCGCGACCGACCCCGACGCCGCGGCCTACCGCCCCGCCCCCATCCTCTAGAGCCGAGATCCTGTGTACTTCTGCAGCGTCAGAGCGCAGGAGTACGCAGAATCCGGTCCTACTCGACGCGCACGAGGCGACCGTTGCGCAGTGCAACGGGGATGGGGTCGACGATTTCGAACGCGTCGACCCCGTGCCGTTCGAGGTTGCGGAAACCCAACAGCACCCAGGAGCCGTCACGGCGTTGCACGAGCGGGGCGGCGAACAGATCCGGTTCCTCGACGAACGGCTGAGCCCGGCTGATGTCCCACGGGCCGGCGAGTGACGGGCCGGTGACCGACCAGGTGCACCACCGCGCGCCCGCGGCTAGCCGTGCGGCGCTCATCTCGGTCGGCTCGCAGGTGAAGACCAGGGTCGGGACGCCGTCGACCAGCCGCACCTGCGGGACCTCGAGCTGACCGAAGCCGTGGCCCGGCTCGGTCACCGGCGGACCGAGTTCCCAGTGCAACAGGTCGGTGCTGCGCGCCTCGGCGAGCACGCCGTCGTCGTGGTGCGCACCGCCCGCGGCCCGCGCGGTGACGAGCATCCGCCACCCGTCGCCGTCCGGGTCGCGGAACACGAACGGGTCGCGCCAGGTCTCGCTGACGGTGGGGTCGTCGTCGAGCGTGCGGTACCAGGAAGACCCGACGGCCAGCACCGGTTCGTCGGACAGCCGCCGCCAGGTCGTGAGGTCGTCGGAACCCGCGACGCCGATGCGCTGGTCGCGCAGGCCGTACCCGCCGGTGTTGACGGCCGTGTAGAACATCAGCCACCCGCCGTCGGGAGCCCGCACGACCGAGCCGGTCCACACGGCGAGGTCGTCCCAGCCGCACGGTCCGGGTCCGAGCGCGTCGGGTCGCGGTTCCCAGTGGACGAGGTCGACCGAGGTGGCGTGGCCGATGCGGGCCGCGGTGTGGCGGGCGTCGAACCGGCCGAGCGCCCGGGGCGCGGTGAGGAAGAACAGGTGGAACAGCTCGCCGTCGTCGACGACCCAGCTGTCCCACACCCACGCGTCGTCGCGTCGGAGCACCGGACGTCCCCTCCTCGGAACGGAAGGGGCGTCACGTTACCGCAAACGTTTACGGAGTGTGAGGTCGCCGCCGCCGGAACCAGCGTCGCCGGGGGCCGGCGCCACCCGCGTCGGTCGGGTCGCGCACCCACTCGACGGTGAAGACGGGGGCGTCGGCCGGCCCGCGGGCGAGGCCGCGGAACTCCCGGCCCTCAGCGGTGAAGCCGAACCGGACGTGGGCGACGACCTGCAGGTGGTCGGCGCGGTCGCCGACCACCGTGACGGTCGGGCGCGAGCAGACCAGCGAGGGTGCAGGGTCGACGCGGTGCTTGGCGAGCCAGCGGTCCCACCCGGCCCGCATGACCTCGCGGGCCTGGTCGACGGCGTCGTCGGCGGCGCGCGCGAACGCAGCGGGGTCGTCGAACGGGGCGCCGGTGAGCTCGGCGATGCGGTCGCGGGTCGTGGTGTCGAGCCGCCAGGCCTGCGAGTCGTGGCGCGGGGTGCCGTGCACGGGGGGGTCCTCCTGCCCGGGACGCCGTCGTGGCTGACGGCCGGGCTCTCGCCCCAGTGTGCAGACGGCCGCCACCCGGAACACCTGGTACCCGACAGATCCGGCCTGTTCGGGCATCGGACGCGACCTCGGCGCGGACTCCGGCCGCTCCGGGAAGCCCACCCCTCTGGGAGGATGGACGCGTGACCGCAGCGCCCGACGGTTGGGACCACGTCCACTCCGGCAAGGTCCGCGACCTGTACCGCACGCCGGACGGCCGGATCGCGATGGTCGCCTCGGACCGCATCTCGGCCTACGACCACGTGCTGTCGACCCCGATCCCCGACAAGGGCCGGGTGCTCACCGCGATGAGCGTCTGGTGGTTCGAGCAGCTCGCCGACGTCGTGCCGAACCACCTGCTCGCCACCGACGACCCGGAGCTCCCGGACGCCTGGCGCGGGCGCACGATGATCTGCCGACCGTTGCACATGGAACCGGTCGAGTGTGTGGCCCGTGGCTACCTCACCGGCGGCGGGCTCTCGGAGTACGAGCAGAGCGGGGCGGTCTCGGGCATCGCCCTGCCGCCCGGCCTCGTCGACGGCTCCCGGTTGCCCGCTCCGCTGTTCACGCCGTCGACCAAGGCGCCGATGGGCGAGCACGACCAGCCGATCGGCTTCGACGACGTCGTGGCGACCGTCGGCGCCGAGCGGGCCGAGCGGCTGCGGGAGCTGACGCTCGCCGTCTACGCCCGGGGTGCCGAGGTGGCCGAGAAGGCCGGGATCCTGCTGGCCGACACCAAGATCGAGCTCGGCACCACCGACGACGGTGAGCTGCTGCTGGCCGACGAGGTCCTCACCCCGGACTCCTCGCGGTTCTGGCCCGCCGACGGGTGGGAGCCCGGCCGCCGGCAGCCGTCGTACGACAAGCAGTTCGTCCGTGACTGGTTGACCTCACCCGCCTCGGGCTGGGACCGGAACGGGTCGGAGCCCCCGCCGCCGCTCCCGGACGACGTCGTGGCCGCCACCCGGGGCCGCTACGTCGAGGCGTACGAGCGGATCACCGGCGAACAACTCACCTGACGGCGGCGCCGGGGTGCGGTAGACCGCACCCCATGACCCTCATCCCGGAGACGCTCACCGTCGACTGCGCCGACTGGCCCACGCTCGTGACCTTCTGGTCGGCGCTGCTCGAGTACACCGACGACCCGCAGAACCCCAACGCACCCGGCGACCCCGAGGGCCTGATCATCGGCCCGGCCGGCGGCCCGAGTCTGCTGTTCCTCCCGGTGCCGGAGCCCAAGACCGTCAAGAACCGGCTGCACCTCGATCTCACCCCGGTCGGTGCCACCCGCGACGAGGAGGTCGATCGTGCGGTCGGGCTCGGAGCCACGGTGGTCGACGACCGCCGTGAGCCGGACGGCCCGGGGTGGGTGGTGCTGGCCGACCCGGAGGGCAACGAGTTCTGCATCCTGCGCAGCGCGGCCGAACGGGCCGAGTACACGGCGGCCCACGCCGGCGACTGAACCGGTCCGGGCCGCCCGCGGGGTGACCCGGAGGTACCCCGGGCAGGACCGAGGTCGAGATCGGGGTCGAGATCGGGGTCGCCCCGGAGGGAACGGGCGACCGGACGGACGAGGGTCGTCGTCATGACCACCACCGATCAGACGTTCCCGTCCAGCTCCACCCCGCCCGCCGCGCGAACCGGCCCGCGACGACTCCTCCGCAGCCGGAGCGACCGCGTGGTCGCCGGCGTCGCGGGCGGCATCGCCGAGTACACCGGCGTCCCCGCCCTACTCGTCCGGCTGCTCGTCGTGGCGTCGCTGTTCATGGGCTGGGGCTGGCTCGCCTACCCGGTGCTCTGGATCGCGATGCCGGAGGAGTGACGGTCCGCCCGGCTCAGGCGTCCAGTTCGCGCTGCCGGTCGGCCTCCTCGGTCCGTGCGCGCAGCACCGGCATGTGCTCGTGGGCCTGCCGGTCGATGAACTCGCCGAAGGCCGGGGTCTGGTCGGTCTCGCCGCGGAACACGGCTTCCCACGAGACCCGGCCGGACGCGACCTGCTCGCCGACCTCACGCATGCCCGGGCCCAGCGCGCCGTCGCGTGCGGCCCGGGTGAGGTCCTCGCGCTCCTGTTCGGTGAACGGCACCGCCTGCCGGGCGTGCTCGATGCGGGCCCGGGCCTCGCTCAGTGCGTCCTGCAGCTGGGCCCGGGCGTCCGCCACGCTCGTGGGGCGGGGCCGCTGGTCGAGTTCCTCCAGGTCGCGCCGGAACTGCCGCAGGGACGGCAGGTCGTCGTCGCGTCCGGGGGTGGTCATGCCGCTCCCGGGACGCCGGTCGCCGACGCCGCGGACGGCACCGCCTCGGTGGTGAACACGCCGTGGGTCACCACGATCATGTCCTTGGTGAGGATGACGAGGTCCTTGAACACCTTGATGACCTTCATGGCGCTCCACATCGTGGTGAGCGCCTCCTTCACCGACTTGATCAGCTTGACCTGGCCGTAGAAGGGGATCGCCGCGTTGGCGAGGCCCGCCAGCACGAGGTCCATGATCAACTTCACCATGTCGACGACGACCTGGGCCATCTCGAGGGCCTGCTCACCCAGGTCACCCAGCGCGACCGCGACCTGCTGCATGGTCGCGGCCTGCTCGTCGAGGAAGGCCTTCCACTGCTCGAAGTGCGCAGCCATCGCGGTGGCCGCCTCGCCCTTCCAGGTCAGCAGGATCTCCTCGAGCCCGGCGGTGACGTTCTGGTCGATGGCGTCCATCGCGGCGCCGAGCTGCTTCCAGGTCTCGACCTGCATGGACAGCTTCTCGGTGTCGCCGACGAGGAAGTCGGTCACCTCGCGGCGCAGGCTGTAGCCGCTGACCATCTCGATGGCGCCGTCGACCTTGTCGATCAGGCCGCCGAAGCTCACCTCCGGCAGCGGCCCGAGGGTGGGGGCGGCGCAGCTGAAGTACGGCGTCGTGACGTCGGCGAACCCGCTCACCGCCGGCCACCTTCCAGCCCCGCGAAGCGGTCACCGGTCTTGACGTCCCGGTCGCGGTAGTCCACGGCGGAGGCCGAGAGCGCCGTCGCGTCGACCCCCATGTTGGTCGCGGCGCGGTTCAGGACGTCGTCGACCCGCGGCAGCAGGTCGGTGTACGCCCCCGAGATGAGGTCCATGATCACGCCGAAGTCGCCGTCAGGGATCTGCGAGGCGCGCTGGTCCCCCGCCTGCTCCAGGTACCCGCGTTGCCGTTCGACCATCGCGCTCCAGGCTTGCAGCGCCTCCAGGTCGACGTCGAAGCCCGCCATGGGTCTCCTCCCGGTTCGCGCCGGACGCGGTCGTCGGGACGCTCCGGCAGGTGCAGACGTGTTTACCTCGCCAGGAAGGATTCATAACGACAGCCTGACCTCGGGCTGCTGCCGCGGAAGGCTTCCCGACCGCCCGATAGGCTGCGGCACATGGCTCGCGTGGTGGTGGACGTCGTCCTCAAGCCCGAGATCCTCGACCCCCAGGGGCAGGCGATCCTCGGTGCGGCGGGCCGGCTCGGACTGCCCGGCGTCGTCGCCGTGCGCCAGGGCAAGCACTTCGAGATCGACCTCGACGACGACGCCGATCCGGCCGTCGTCGAGCGCCTCGCCGACACCCTGCTCGCGAACCCGGTGATCGAGGAGTTCCGCATCCGGAGCTGACCGGCAGCCGACCGGCGGCCCACCGCCGCGGTCGGCAACCCGCCGCCCCCAGGGCGCGTCCGGTACCGGCGGTTCCTTGAGTTTCGCCGTGCCGGGATGTCCGCTCCGCCCGGAGTGCCCACGTGTTTCTTCAGCGTGAGCCAGGTGTTCTCGCAAGCTCCCGGGTTCCAGTGGCGGAAAGTACCTGTCTGGGAAACCATTGACTCGTCAAGTTGCCGTGAAGCGGCATAGACGACGGAATCCGTCGCCACCGCTCCCCGTGAAGGATGAGTTCAGTGGTCATGTTCCTGTTGCAGTCACCTCCGCCGCGTGACACAACCCGGTCCGCGCGTCGTCCGGTCAGCGTGACGACGCTCGCTCCCGGCGCCAGCGTGGTCCGCGCCCGGCCCACGGGCGTCGGACCGTCCTCGCCGCTCACCGACGCCGCGGTCGGGCTCGTGGAACGGGTCGCGGACGTCCGCCGCCAGGTCGGCGCCTCGCTGGTGCGGCTGCGCAACCCCGGCCCCCGGCTGCGCCCGGCGCGCATGGTCGTCGTCGTCCCGGCCCACAACGAGGGCGACCCCCACTGGGACGCCCCGAGCGGACGCGCGCCCGCCGGGTCCACCTCGATCGAGCGCACCCTGGCCTCGATCGAACGTCAGACCCGTCGCCCCGACCTCGTGGTGGTCGTCGTCAACAACTCGACCGACGACACCGAGGAGCGGGCCAAGACGTTCCGGTGGGCCACGGTCGTCCACCTGCGCAACAACGCCGACCGCAAGGTCGGCGCGCTGAACTACGCCTGGCAGCACTGGTCCATGGGCTACGACTTCATCGCGGGCGTCGACGCCGACACCGAGCTCGAGCCGGACTGCCTGGAACTGCTCGAGAAGGAGATCGTCGCGCGTCCGCAGGCCGCGGGGGTCATGGCCCGGTACACGATGCGCCAGGAGGAGGCCGCCACCGGCGTGGCCCGCGTCCTGGTCCGCGCCCAGCGGCTGGACTTCAGCGCGTGGGTCGACGAGTCCCTCGCCCGCAACCGCGACACCTACGTCCTCGGGGGCCAGGCCACCCTGTTCCGCCGCGACGCGCTCGCGCAGGTCACCGACGAGCACCACCGCGCCGGCCCGTGGGATCCCGCCGCCGACGTCGAGGACATGGAACTCACCTGGCGGATGAAGGAGCACAACCGGGTCGCCGTGACCTCGGCCGAGGCCCGGGCGTACGTCGGCGCCATGCACTCGATGAAGTCGTTCTGGGCCCAGCGCCTCAAGTGGTCGCGCGGCATGGCCGCCCTGCTCAAGACCACCGGCATCACCCGCACCACGTGGCACCCGTGGAAGCAGCAGTTCGGCATCCTGCTCAACGCCCTCATCCGCGTGGCCCTGATCTTCCTGCTGCCGGCCTCGCTCATCGCCCACCAGTTCGTGTGGAGCTGGTTCTGGCTGACGCCGGTCGTCCTGGCCTGGGTCCTCAACGTCCGCAGCGCGATGCGGGTCCCCGACCGGACCCGGGCGGACGTCGTCTACGCGGCCCTGCTGCTACCCGCCGAGTTCTACCTCTGGTTCCAGATCGCGGTGACCACCGCCGCGTGGACCCAGGTGCTGGCCGGGTCCCGGGCCGACGCCTGGGCGGCCCAGAGCAAGGCCGAGTCCGGCGCGTCCCGCGGCTGGTGGAAGATCCTCGTGGTCGTGGGGGCCCTGGGGGTCGCGGCCTACGGCGTCGCCCTCGGCTGGCAGCGGGTCTCGCCCGAACTGCAGGCCCACGTGCTCACCACCGGCTGGGCCGTGCTCTCCGTGCTGACCCTCCTGCAGTGCCTGGTCATGCTTCGCCGCATCATCCGCCGCTACCACGGCCTGCGGCCGTGAGCGCCCGTCGCGCCACGGGCGCGGGGCTCCTGCTCGCGGCGGTGCTCTCGCTGTCCGCCTGCTCGCTGCCGGGGCTCGGTGGGACGTCGACCGCCCCGGCGACGGCCGCCCCGACCACCGTCGCCGCCCCGGCAGGTCGCCGACCACCGGCGCCCGGTCGGTCCAGGTCTCGGTGACCCGCCCGGCGAGCTCGCCGCCCTGCAACACGGTGTCGGCCGTGACCTCGGCGAACGCGACG
>NZ_JBTJEQ010000066.1:0-21117 GCF_054456675.1 Jatrophihabitans sp. YIM 134969 | reverse complement strand
CCGCCTTCGGGTTCCACACCGCAACACCACTGATCGCCCTGGCCATGCTCCACCTCGGCGGCCACCGACCCCAACTACCCCGACGGCACCCACACATCAGTCAGTAGACCCCAAATTTCCGACCACTCGCGGGGTGAGGTGACCACTCGCCGGAACCGGGCGGCCAAAGCGACCGGGACGACGAGGTCCTCGGGGTCGGCGGGTCAGCCGTAGGTGTCGCGGGGGCCGCGGTGGCCCTGGACCGAGCGGGGGCCGTGGCGCCAGCTCGGGGCGACCGGGCCGGTGACGCTGACGCGCTGCACCACCCCGCGACCGACCTGCTCCTCGATGCGGGTCAGCATCGTGGTCGCGAGCATCCGCAGCTGGGTGGCCCAGGCCGTCGTCTCCGCGGCGAGTTTGAGTTCGCCGTTGACCAGCGAGGTCGGCGAGCAGTGGGCGGCGACGTCCGGGCCGACGATCGTGGCCCAGTCGGACAGCACCCGGGCCTGGGCCATCGTGGCGTCCCACCCGCGCGCGGTGACGAACCCCTCCAGCACCGACCCGACCCGCACCGGGTCCAGGGCGTCGGGCCGGGCGCCGCTCCACCCCTCGCGCTTGCCCTCCCGCTGGTCCCCGGGCCGGAACCGTGCCCGGCCGACCGGCCGGCGACGTCGGGCGCCCGGGGGCAGGTGTTCGCCGCGTGTGCGGGCGAGCAGGTCGTGCGCGAGGTCGGCTTCCTCGACGTCCTCGTCGTCGGCCTCCTCGAGGTCGGCTCCGTCGTCGACCTCGGCGTCCCCGTCGACCCCGTCGACCCCGTCGACCCCGTCCTGGGAGTCTTCGGGGTCGTTCACGACGGCTCCGGTCGGGCGGTGAGCACGCCGTCACGGACATCGACGCGGTCTCCGGCGATCCCGGCGGGGACGTCGGCGTCGACCGCTGCGGTGACGAGCACCTGTTCACTGTCCCGCGCCACGCCCACCAGGTGGTCGCGACGGGCGACGTCGAGTTCGGCGAACACGTCGTCGAGCAGCAGGACCGGCTCCCCGCCGTCGGCGCGGAGCAGTTCCAGGCTCCCGAGCCGCAGGGCCAGCGCGACCGACCACGACTCCCCGTGGCTCGCGTAGCCGCGTACCGGCAGCTCGCCCGCCCCCGACGACGCGAGGGTCAGCACCAGGTCGTCGCGGTGCGGCCCGACCAGGCTCACCCCGCGTTCCAGTTCGGCCGGGCGGGCCGCGGCCATCGCCGCGAGCAGCAGCGCGCGGTACGCCTCGGCGTCCCCGGGGTCCGGTGCGGTGGTCTCGACGTGCTCCAGCGCCGCCGGCCGGTAGGCGAGCCCGAGCCGGGCGCCCGGGGCGAGCGCGGCGTAGGCCCCGGCGGCGGGGCCGGCGAGGTCCGCGACCAGGGCGGTGCGGCTGGCGGTGAGCTCGGCGCCGTGGGACGCCAGGTGGTCGTTCCAGACGTCGAGGGTCGACAGGTCCGGGGTGCGACCGCCGCGCCGCGCCCCCAGCGCCGACTTCAGCAGGGTGGTCCGCTGCTTCAGCGTGCGGTCGTAGTCGGCCCGCACGCCCGCGAACCGGGGGCTGCGGGTCACGAGCAGGTCGTCGAGGAACCGGCGGCGCTCGGTCGGGTCGCCGCGCACGATGGCGAGGTCCTCGGGCGCGAACACCACCGTGCGCAGCACCCCGGTCAGGTCCCGCGCCCGCGGCAGCGCGGTGGTGTTGATCCGGGCCTTGTTGGCCCGCCCCGGGGTGATGGTGACCTCCAGGCGCAGCTCGCGACCGTCGGAGACGACCGCCCCGCGCACGGTCGCGGCTTCCGCGCCCGCCCGCACGAGCGGGGCGTCGACCCCGGTCCGGTGCGAGGACAGCGTCGACAGGTAGCCGACGGCCTCCAGCAGGTTGGTCTTGCCCTGCCCGTTCGAGCCGACCAGCGCCGTCGCGCCGGGCCGCAACGCCAGCTCCGCCGAGGGCCAGCTGCGGAAGTCCAGCAGCGACAGGTGACGGAGGTACACGGGGGCGACGGACGAGACGCCGGGGCGGGGTTCTGCCGGGTCAGCCCGGCAGCCGCACCGGCATGATCAGGTAGGTGTAGTCGGGGTCCTCGGCGCCGGCGTGCTCGGTCTGCTCGTCCGCGGCCGGCCGGATCACGGCGGGCTTGGTCGGCGTCGTGAACAGCAGCCGGGCGGTGGTCGCCTCGACCGCGCCCAGGCCGTCGAGCAGGAACGTCGGGTTGAAGGCGGTGGTGAAGCCGTCGCCGTCGAACTCGACCTCGAGCTGCTCCTCGGCGCGGCCCTCGTCCTCGCCACCGGCGGACAGCGTGAGCGTCGCGGTGTCGCTGCCGAACTCCAGCCGGACGGGCGTGCCGCGGTCGGCGACGAGCGCGACGCGCTTGACGGCCTCCTGCAGCGCCGGGACCGACACCTCGGCGTGGGCGAGCCACTCCGAGGGCAGCAGCGACCGGTAGGCCGGGAACTGGGCGTCGAGCAGGCGGGTGGTGGCGCGGCGGCCGCCGGCGGAGAAGCCGATGATGCCGGCGCCGCTGCCCGAACCGCCCGCGCCGGACAACGACACGGTGAGCTCGTCGGCGGTCACCAGGCTGCGGGCGGCGTCGTGCAGGGTGCGGGCGGGGACGAGGACCTGGACGGGCTCGGCTCCGGGGGCGTCGGGGGTCCAGACCAGCTCGCGGACGGCGAGGCGGTAGCGGTCGGTGGCGGCGAGGGTGAGCTTCTCGCCGTCGATCTCCATCCGCACGCCGGTGAGCATCGGCAGGGTGTCGTCGCGGCCGGCGGCGATCGCGACCTGGGCGACGGCCCGGGCGAACGCGTGGCTGTCGACGACGCCCGCGGTCGAGGGCATGTCCGGGAGCCGCGGGTAGTCCTCGACCGGCAGGGTCGGCAGCGTGAAGCGGGAGTTCCCGCAGACGACGGTGACCCGCGCGCCCTCGACGGTGACGTCGACCGGGTGCGCCGGCAGGGCCTTGGTGATGTCGGCCAGGAGGCGACCCGAGACCAGGGTCTGGCCGTCGGTGCCCGCGACGACGTCGATGTCGACCTCGGTCGAGGCCTCGAGGTCGAAGCCCGACACGGTGAGGACGTCACCGGCGACGACGAGGCGCAGGCCCGCGAGCACCGGCATGGTCGGGCGGGCGGCGAGGCTGCGCGCGGCCCAGGAGACGGCGTCGGCGAGCGCGTCGCGTTCCACGCGGAACTTCATGGAGCCTCCAGCACGGTTCGGGATGTCACGCGGAACCACACGACCGCGGGTGGGTCAGCTTGCCACGTCGGGCGCGCGGCGAGGAACGGCCCCGTCGACGGCCGTGGTCGTCCACTGCCCGTCCTGCTGTGGGATCTGCTCGAGGGGATGACAACTCCCGTTGTTCGTCATCACCGCTGTGGAACCTGGGGAGGACGGACGAACTCCCTGGTCGGTCGCGTGTCGGGGGTGTGGACGCGTGGGGGACGGCCGTGACCAGGTGCAGGCTCGGACGTGGACGGCAGGTGACGTCCACCCGTCGTCCACATGACGCCGCCCGTTGTCCACACGGCACCCCACAGCTTGTGCACGCACGTCGACGGGTCGCGACCGCGGTGTCGGGGCGGGTCCCGGGAACGCCGCAGCGCCCCACACCGGGGTGCGGGGCGCTGCGGGTGACGGGTCGGGCGGTCGTGGCCGACACGAGGGTCGAGGGTGGGTGGGTCGACGTGGGAGCTCAGTCCCGTCCGCGGGACTTGATGCGGGCCGTGAGCTCGCTGATCTGGTTGTAGACCGTGAGCCGCTCGCTCATGACCTGCCGGATCTTGCGTTCGGCGTGCAGCACCGTGGTGTGGTCGCGGCCGCCGAAGGTCTGGCCGATCTTCGGCAACGACAACTCGGTGAGCTCACGGCACAGGTACATCGCGATCTGCCGCGCCTCGACCAGCACCCGGCTGCGGGAACCGCCGGTGAGGTCGTCCATCGAGACGCTGTAGTACTCGGCGCAGACGGCCATGATCGTCGCGACCGTGATCGCCGGGGAGTCGTGGGCGCTGATGAGGTCCTTCAGCACCGTCTCGGTGAGGCCGATGTCGACGCGTTGCTTGGACAGCGACGCGAAGGCGATGACCCGGATCAACGCGCCCTCGAGTTCGCGGATGTTGCTCTGGATCCGCGTCGCGATGAACTCCAGGACGTCCGG
Organism: Jatrophihabitans sp. YIM 134969; assembly: GCF_054456675.1. Classification (NCBI taxonomy): domain Bacteria; kingdom Bacillati; phylum Actinomycetota; class Actinomycetes; order Jatrophihabitantales; family Jatrophihabitantaceae; genus Jatrophihabitans; species Jatrophihabitans sp. YIM 134969. The sequence goes on along the minus strand of NZ_JBTJEQ010000066.1, from coordinate 16,965 downwards.
CGGCGGGTCCATGCCCTCGGTCGCGGCCTTCTTGCGCAGGATCGCGATGCGGGTCTCGAGGTCGGGCGCCTGGACGTCCGTGATCAGGCCCCACTCGAAGCGGGTGCGTAGGCGGTCCTCCAGCGTCGACAGCTGCCGGGGTGGGCGGTCGGAGGAGATGACGATCTGCTTGTTGGCGTTGTGGAGCGTGTTGAAGGTGTGGAAGAACTCCTCCTGCGTGCGCTCGGCGCGTTCCAGGAACTGGATGTCGTCGATGAGCAGCAGGTCGACCGAGCGGTAGCGGGCCTGGAACGCCTGCATCTTGTCGTCGCGCAGGCTGTTGATGAAGTCGTTGGTGAACTCCTCCGAGCTCACGTACCGCGTGCGCAGCGCCGGCAGCAGCCGCTGGCCGTACTCCCCGATCGCGTGCAGCAGGTGGGTCTTGCCCAGCCCGGACTCGCCGTAGATGAACAGCGGGTTGTAGGCCCTGGCCGGGGCCTCGGCGACCGCGACGGCCGCGGCGTGGGAGAACCGGTTCGAGCTGCCGATGACGAACGTGTCGAAGGTGTACTTCGGGTTCAGTCGGCTCGCACTGGCCGCACCGCGGCCGATCGACACCACGGTGGCGTCGCGGGGACCGCTGGGTCCCTCGAGTCTCGACGTCTCGAGACCCGCCTCCGGCATCGGCGGGGCCGGTGTCGACTCGACCGGGGCCGACGAGGCCACGGCGAGCGCGCCACGGTCGATCGGGCCGGTGGTGGTGCTCGGACCCTGGTGCTCGCTCACGGTGATGGCGACGCGGATGTCGCGGCCGAGTTCGGCGCTGAGCGCGCCGTCGAGCACCTGCCGCAGGTGGTTCTCGAGGTACTCGCGGGCCATCTCGTGGGGTGCGGCGAGCAGTGCGGTGTTCTCGACGATGCCGAGCGGCAGGGTCAGCGACAACCAGGCGCGCTGCTGGCCGCGGGCACCGCCGAGGCCCTCGGCGTCGAGGCGGTCCATGATCCGGCCCCAGAGACGGCCGAGGTCCGGCTGGCCGGGTGCGGGCGTGGTCGGGGCGAGCTCCGGGTCGTTCACGGGCGTCGCAGGGTCGTGCTGATCATCGAGGCTCTCCCCCTGTTGCAGATGTCCCGCGGCGCCGGCCACGGCGGATGGTGCACCGGCTGCGGTGGTGCGGGCCCGGACGAGCGGTGGTCCGGACACCGACTCCACTGTCGTGCGTCGGCCTCCTGACCCCGGCGGGGGACTCCCTGTTGACGGTCGTCCGTCACACGGCAGGGCCGACAGTCTGCCCTCGACGACGGGAGTGCGGGGAGGCGTCGTCCACAACGGAGTCCACAGGCTGTGGACACCGTCGGGGCGCCGTTCGGGGGGTCGGCTGTCGGCCTGGCGCGAGGACGGAACCTAACAGCGTCGTTCGGCGCGGCACAATGGGGTGGCGCCCCTCAACGTGGGGTCGAGGGGGTCGTTCCCGGCGTGTCGCGGCGCAGCGGCGGCGGTGCGGTGGTAGTCCGCCCGCGGAGGTGGTTTGACCCCTCTCACGGGGAGTCCGTACCGTGGTGGTGGTCCGCGCCCACGCGGACCCCGTTCTCGTCGTGCGTCGCGGTCCCCTGGGCCCGCGGAGCACGCCCGCCGTCGGCGGGAGGAGACGGTTCCTCGTTGCGAAGTGTGGAGTCAGACCGGTGAGCAAGCGGACCTTCCAGCCCAACAACCGTCGGCGGGCCAAGACCCACGGCTTCCGGCTGCGCATGCGGACCCGTGCCGGCCGCGCCATCATCGCGACCCGCCGGGGCAAGGGCCGCGCGAAGCTGTCGGCCTGACCGACGCCTCGCCGTCGGCCGCGTCGCACCCGCCCGTCACGCCTGCAGCTGAGGTCCTCGTGTTGCCCGCCGCGCACCGCATGCGGCGCGGCGAGGACTTCACCGCCACGACCCGCAAGGGTCGTCGGGCGCGGGCTGGTTCGGTGGTGGTGCACCACCTCCCGGGTGACGACGACTCCCCGGCCCTGGTCGGGTTCGTCGTGGGCAAGGCCGTCGGCAACTCCGTGGTCCGCCACCGGGTCGCCCGGCGGCTGCGGGCCCAGATGATGCCGATGCTCGAGGGGTTCCCGGCCGGCAGCCGGACCGTGGTGCGGGCGTTGCCGCCCGCCGCGACCGCCGCCTCTGTTGCATTGAGCAACGATCTGCACGACGCTCGGCGTCGCCTCGAGCGGAGCGGGCGGTGAGTCCCGCCGCGCGGGTCTTCGTCGCCCTGGTCACCGTGTACCGGCAGGCGTGGAGCCCGCGGTCGCTGCCGTCGTGCCGGTACCTGCCGACCTGCAGCGAGTACGCCGTCGACGCCGTCCGTGAGCACGGCGCGATCCGCGGCGGCTGGCTCGCCCTGCGGCGCGTGTCGCGCTGCCACCCGTTCCACGCGGGCGGGTACGACCCCGTCCCCCACGCCGCCCAGCCGCACGGCTGACAGGAGACCGCGAGATGCTCGACTTCCTCTACTACGCCGTGTCGTGGGTGCTGCTGCGGTGGCACGACCTGATGAACCTCATCGGGTTGGACCCGGCCGGCGGCGTCAACTGGGTGCTGTCGATCGTGCTGCTGGTCGTCACCGCCCGGTTGCTGCTGTTCCGGCTGTTCATCAAGCAGGTCCACTACCAGCGCAAGATGCAGGAGATGCAGCCCCGGCTGTCGGCCATCCGGGAGAAGTACAAGAACGACAAGGCCGCCCAGCAGCGCGAGATGATGGCGCTGCAGCAGCAGGAGGGCTTCAACCCGCTCGCCGGGTGTCTGCCGCTGGTCGCGCAGTTGCCGGTGTTCATCGGCCTCCTGCACGTGCTGCGTCACCTCGCGACTTCGTCGCTGCCGAACTACCCGACGAGCCAGCTGACGCTCTACGGCTTCAGCGCCCAGCAGACCACCGACGCCGGTCGCGCCACGTTCTTCACGGCCCCGATCTCGGCGCAGTTCCAGAACACCAACAACATCATCGAGCGCCTCGGTGGCGACGTCAGCACCACGCGCATCGTCATCACGGTGCTGCTGCTGGTGTCGGCCGCCGCCACCTTCATCACCCAGCGCCAGGTCATGGCCCGCGCGACCACCACGCCCGAGGGCACGCAGGCGCTGGTCCAGAAGGCGATGCTCTACCTGATCCCGCTGGGCGTGCTCGCCTCCGGCTTCGTCTTCAACTTCCCGCTCGGCGTCCTCATCTACTGGTTCACCTCGAACCTCTGGACGATGGCGCAGCAGTTCTACATCAACAAGTTCCACCCCAACACGCCCGCCGAGGCCGCCGCAGCGGCCGCCGCCGCGGGCGCCGGGCAGACCGGCAAGGCGCTCGCGCCCAAGCCCGGCCAGAAGCCGAACCGCAACCGCACCGCCCCGCCGGCGGGCGCGCCGAACCTCACCAAGGACGAGCCGACGGCCGCCGAGCCCGCCGCCGACGCCGGTGCGAGCGCCAAGCGGTCGGCCGCAGGCCGCACCGGTCAGGCGTCCACCCGGGGTGGCGGCACGGCGCGCACGTCGCCCGGGAGCAACGGGGCCTCGGCGTCCGCCGCACCCCGACCCGGCCAGAAACCGGCGCCCGGCCGCAAACCCGGGCAGGCGAAGAAGCGTCGCTGAGGCGCGCTCCTCCCCGAACCTGTCCACCACCCACGTCGTCCCGCCAGGTCAGCCGGCGGGACCGGACGGCTGCGAGGCCGTCGACCCACCGAGGAGTGCCACATGATCGACACACCCACCGACCAGCCCGACACCGCGCTCGACGCCGCGGACGTCACGGCGCCCGCGGACAGCTCGGCCCCGGATGACGCCGTGGTGTCGGACGACGCCACGGTCGTCGAGGCCGACGCCGACCCCGCCGCCGAGTCCGACGCGGACGCGGACGCGGACGACGAGTCCGAGGACGGCGAGGAGGGCGAGGAGGGCGAGGAGGGCGACGACCGTGACGCCCTGCTCGTCCAGGAGGGCGACATCGCGGCCGACTACCTCGAGCAGCTGCTCGACATCGTCGACTTCGACGGCGACATCGACCTCGACGTCGAGAACGACCGCGCCGTGGTGTCGATCGAGGGCGAGGACCTCGGAGCGCTGGTCGGCCCGCGTGGGGAGACCCTCGACGCGCTGCAGGAGCTCACCCGCCTCGCGGTGGCGCAGAAGACCGGCACCCGCAGCCGCCTCATGCTCGACGTCGGCGGTCACCGCGCGCGTCGCCGTCAGCAGTTGCAGGAGCTCGCGAGCTCGACGGCGGAGAAGGTCACGGCCGACGGCGAGTCCGTCCGGCTCGCCCCGATGAACCCGTTCGAGCGCAAGGTCGTCCACGACGCCATCGCGGCCATCGACGGGGTGCACTCGGAGTCCGAGGGCGAAGAGCCCTCCCGCCGGGTCGTCGTCCTGCCGGACGCGAGCTGAGCGTTCCCACCGGTCCGTCCGAGGCGTCCGAGACGTCCGAGGGACCGGCGGTGCCCGACCGGGTCGAGCAGTCCCCGCGACCCGAGGTTCCCGAGCCGCCAGCGGACGCGGCCGAGCTGTTCGGCGACGCCCTGCCGGGGCTCGAGGCGTTCGCCCGGATCCTCGCCGGTGCCGGCATCGAGCGGGGTCTGCTCGGCCCGCGCGAGGTGCCCCGGCTGTGGGACCGGCACCTGGTCAACTCCGCCGCCGTCGCGCAGCTGATCCCGCAGACGCCGGGGCTGTCGGCGGTCGACGTCGGGTCCGGCGCCGGCCTGCCCGGTCTCGTGGTGGCGTTGGTGCGGCCGGAGCTGGCCGTGACGCTGGTCGACGCCACCCGTCGGCGGACCGCGTTCCTCGCCGAGGCCGTGGCCGAACTCGGGCTGACCGAGCGGGTCCGGGTGGTCACCGGGCGGGTCGAGGAGCGGGCGGTCCGGGCGGAGGTCGGCCGGCACGACATCGTGCTGTCCCGTGCCGTCGCCGAGCTCCCCCAGCTCGCCCGGTGGTGTTTGCCGCTGGTCACCGACGCTGGCACAGTGCTCGCGGTGAAGGGGGCTCGGGCACGCGACGAGGTCGCGGCCGGGCAGGGTGAGGTCCGTCGCGCCGGCGGCACGGTCGCGGGCGTCACCGAGATCGACTTCGGCGGACAGATCACCACGGTCGTCGAGCTGCGACGGCGGCCCCGTGTTTCACGTGAAACAGGAAGGCGTGGTGCGAAGTGAGCGAGAACGCCGGACCCGCGGTCGAGCCTGAGTCGGCTCCCCGGGAGACGGAGCTCGATGTTCCACGTGAAACGGTGGAGGACGACTTCGCCGACAGCCCGATCGCCCGCGAGGCACGGCAGGCGGTCGAGGTGCGCAACGTGCGGCAGGAGGTCTGGCCCCGGCCGGCGGCGACCCGGGTCATCACGGTCGCCAACCAGAAGGGCGGGGTCGGCAAGACGACCAGCACCGTCAACGTCGCGGCGTCCCTCGCCCAGCACGGGCTGCGGGTGCTGGTCATCGACCTCGACCCGCAGGGCAACGCCAGCACGGCCCTCGGCATCGAGCACGTGGTCGGGAGCCCGTCGATCTACGACGTCCTGCTCGGCGGCAAGTCACTGGTCGACGTCCGGTCGGTGTCGGAACAGGTCGGTCCGAACCTGACCTGCGTCCCGGCGACCATCGACCTCGCCGGCGCGGACATCGAGCTCACCGCGGCGGTCGCCCGCGAGTTCCGGGTCCGCCGGGCCCTCGACGTCCTGCTCCAGCACCAGACCGGCGAGGACCGCCTGGACTACGTGCTCATCGACTGCCCGCCGTCGTTGGGCTTGCTCACCCTCAACGCGCTGGTCGCCGGGCGTGAGCTGTTGATCCCCATCCAGTGCGAGTACTACGCCCTCGAGGGCCTCGCGCAGCTGCTCAACACCGTCGAGTTGGTGCAGGCACACCTCAACCCGGACCTCGCGGTGAGCACGGTGCTGCTGACCATGTACGACAGCCGCACCCGCCTCGCCGACCAGGTCGCGTCCGAGGTCCGCACCCACTTCGGCGACGTCGTGGTCGAGGCGGTCATCCCGCGCAACGTCCGGGTGTCCGAAGCGCCCGGCTTCGGACAGACGGTGATGACCTACGACCCCGGATCGCGAGGAGCGATGGGGTACCTGCAGGCGGCCCGTGAGATCGCCTTCCGGGCCGAGCGGGCACCGGCCGCCGACACCGCGCCGACCGACGGCGCCTCCGAGAACGGGGAACAGCAGTGAGTGCGAGCACGCGGGGGCACGGGGGCAAGCCCGGCAAGGGCGGTCTGGGCCGTGGCCTGGGTGCGCTGATCCCGTCCGCGCCGGTGGTGTCACCCCCCGTCGACTCGGCGACCTCGATCGCGTTGCCGGCGGACGTCGCGCCCGACCCGGACATGGCCGTGGAGGCGGACGACGCGACGACCGGTCCGGACGCGACGTCAGCGGCGGAGGCGCCGACCGGTGTTCCACGTGAAACCGCCAGCGACGAGACACCGGACGACGGCTCGCTCCGGGCCGTGCCGGGCGCGCGGATGGCCGAGGTCGCGGTGGCCGACATCCGGGCCAACGCCTCCCAGCCCCGGTCGGTCTTCGACGACGACGCCCTCGCCGAGCTGACCCACTCGATCCGCGAGTTCGGGGTGCTGCAGCCGGTGGTGGTCCGCCCGACGTCCGAGGGCGACACCCCGTACGAGCTGGTCATGGGGGAGCGGCGGCTGCGGGCCTCGATCGCCGCCGGTCTCGAGCGCATCCCGGCGGTCGTGCGCGAGACGGCCGACGACGCCATGCTCCGCGACGCCCTGCTCGAGAACATCCACCGCGCCCAGCTCAACCCGCTCGAGGAGGCGGCCGCCTACCAGCAGCTGCTCGAGGAGTTCGGCGCCACCCACGAGGACCTCGCCCACCGCATCGGTCGCAGCCGCTCGCAGGTCACCAACACCATCCGGCTGATGAACCTGCCGGTCGCGGTGCAGCGCCGGGTGGCCGCGGGGGTGCTGTCGGCCGGTCACGCCCGCGCGCTGCTCGGCCTGCCGGACGCCGCCGCCCAGGAGGCGCTCGCCACCCGTGTCGTCGCCGAGGGGATGTCGGTGCGGGCCACCGAGGAGGCCGTCGCCCTCGCGCTGCACGACGGCCCGGCCAAGGCCCGCAAGCCCGGCCGCACCTTCACCGCCCCCGCGCTGGGGGAGCTCGCCGGCAAGCTGTCCGACGTCTTCGACACCCGCGTCAAGGTCGACCTCGGCCGCCGCAAGGGCCGCATCACGGTCGAGTTCGCCACCGTCGACGACCTGGAACGCATCGTCTCGCTCATGGCGCCCCACCTCGACCCGCGCCGCGAACCGGGCCCCACGGACTGACCTCGCCGGGCCCGACCGGCCGCGCCACCCGGACGGGACCGGGGGCCGGCGCCGTGTCAGGCGCTCCAGCGACCGCGCCGCACCACCTCGTCGACCGGGCGCCGGGCACGGCCACGGCCGCCCGTCGCCCCGGGCGCGGGGTGCCCGACGGTGACGATGCCGACCGGGCGGTAGCGGGCGGGGACGCCGAAGGCCTCGCGCACGGCGTCCCACCGGTCGGCGGGGACGCCGGCCAGGCAGGCACCGAGGCCGTGGTCGGTCGCCCCGAGCAGCACGAGCAGCGCGGCCATGCCGGTGTCGACGTCCCACCACGGCACCGGCCAGTCCGGCGGCGGGCTCGTCGCCGGCGTTGCGGCCGAGGGCACGGGGGAGGTCACGGCGATGCTGCTGCGGGCCTTGTCGGCCCGGGCGTACCGGCGGGCGTAGGCGTCCGGGTCGGAGAGCGCGAGCAGCAGCACCGGCGCGGTGCGCATGCCGGCGACCCAGCTGTCGCCGCCGTCGGGTGCCGTCAACGCCCAGTACCGGTCCACGTCGGTCGGTGTGTCCAGGACGAGGAACCCCCAGCCCTGGCTGAACCCGGCCGAGGGGGCTTGCACCGCCAGCGCCAGCAGGGCGTCCACGGTTTCACGTGGAACACCGCGATCCGGGTCGTACCGCCGGACCATCCGACGGCGCCGGACCACCTCGCCGAACTCCACGTGTCGCCTCCCGGGGCTCGCTCGATTCTGCCTTGGCCGGTGTGCCAACCTCGTGGGGTGGAACTCCTCCAGTCTCGCAAGCTCGCCACGGTCACCTACGACATCCGGGGGCCGCTGCTCGCCGAGGCTCGTCGCCTGGAGGACGAGGGCCGCCGGATCCTCAAACTCAACATCGGGAACCCGGCCCACTTCGGCTTCGAGGCGCCGGAGGAGATCATCGTCGACGTCGTGCGCCACCTCGGCCCGGCCCAGGGCTACAGCGACAGCCACGGCATCATGGCCGCGCGCACCGCGATCGTGCAGCACTACCAGACCTTCGGCATCGACGCCGACGTCGACGACATCTGGCTCGGCAACGGCGTCAGCGAGCTCATCTCGATGGTCCTGCAGGGGATGCTCGACGCCGGCGACGAGGTGCTCATCCCGGCGCCGGACTACCCGCTGTGGACGGCGTCGACCAGCCTCGCGGGCGGCGAGCCGGTGCACTACCTCTGCGACGAGTCACAGGGCTGGATCCCCGACCTCGACGACCTCGAGGCCAAGATCACCGAGCGCACCAAGGCGATCGTGGTCATCAACCCGAACAACCCCACCGGCGCGGTCTACCCGACCCCGGTGCTCGAGCGCATCGCCGAACTCGCGCGGCAGCACGGCCTGGTCGTGCTGGCCGACGAGATCTACGACAAGATCCTCTACGACGACGCCACCCACACCCCGTTCGCGGCGCTGGCGCCCGACGTCCTCACCCTCACCCTCAACGGCCTGTCGAAGGCCTACCGGCTCGCGGGCTTCCGCTCGGCCTGGCTCATGGTCACCGGCCCCAAGCGGCACGCGGCGAACTACCTCGAGGGCATCGAGATCCTCGCCAACCTGCGGCTGTGCGCGAACGTGCCCGGGCAGTACGCGGTGCAGACCGCGCTCGGCGGCCGGCAGAGCATCCGCGACCTGGTGCTGCCGGGCGGGCGGTTGCGCGAGCAGCGCGACGCCGCGGTCACGGCGCTGCGGGAGATCCCCGGGGTCTCGGTCACCCAGCCGCTCGGCGCGATGTACGTCTTCCCGCGCTTCGACCCCGAGGTCTACCGGATCGAGAACGACGAGGCGTTCGTCATGGACTTCCTGCGCGAGCACCACGTGCTGGTCATCCAGGGCACGGGGTTCAACTGGCCGCACCACGACCACCTGCGGATCGTCACGCTGCCGGAGCCGGCCGTCCTGACCGAGGCCATCGGCCGGCTCGGGGAGTTCTGCGCGGCGTACCGCGCCGCCTGAGGCACCCGCGCGGGGATGGCGTCAACCCTCCCCAGGGGTGTGTCAACAGCTGTGGACGACGCCTGTGGACAAACGCTTCCAGGCCCCGCTCGCCGGGCACATCGTTCAGTCGCCGAACCGTCCGGTGGACACCTTCCGCCGCCACCGGATCCACACCCGTCAACAGGATGTGGACAGGCCTGTGGACGACGGGGTGTGGACGTTAGACGGGGTGGGGGAACGCGGTCAGGACGCGGCGGGCATCCGCATGACGCCGGTCTCGGGATCGGCGTCACGGGGGAGGTACAGCCGCTGGACCGCGACGAGGATGCCCTCGGCGACGTGGTCCCGGAACCCGGGCTGGAGCAGGCGCTCACGGTCGGCCTCGTTGGACAGGTAGCCGACCTCGACCCGCACGGCGGGCATGCGGGTCAGGCGCAGCAGCTCCCACGACTTGGCGTGGGTGCGGCCGTCGAGCAGCCCGGTCCGGGCCACGACCTCGCGCTGGACCAGCTCGGCCAGGCGCTCACCGATCGAGCTGGAGGTCTCGCGGACGCCGTAGTGGAACGTGGCGATCCCGTTCGGGGCGGGGGAGTCGCTGCGGTCGACGTGCAGGGAGATGACGACGTCGGCCGCGACGTCGTTGGCGAACGCGGCCCGCTCGGCCTCGGTCGGCCCGGAACCCGGTCCGCGGGTCAGCCACGAGGTCACGCCGATGGCGGTGAGCCGGCCCTCGAGGCGGGTGGCGAGGTCCCAGGTGAGGTCGGACTCGCTGATCCACCCCTCCCGTTCGCCGGCGTCGCCGCCGCCGTGGCCGGGGTCGATGACGATCCGCTTGCCCAGCAGGCTCGGCCCGGACTGGGCGACGGCCATCATGTCGCGCAGCAGCTGCGGCCGTCCGCCCACCACCCGGCGTCCGAGCTGCTTGAGCGCCCGCAGCGTCACCGGTCCGCACACGGCGTCCGGGCGCAGACCCGAGTCGTGCTGGAACGACCGGAGGGCCTCCGCGGTGGAGGTGCCGAACACGCCGTCGGGGCGCCCGGCGCGGTAGCCGAGCTCGATGAGCTGGTCCTGCAGCGCCATGACGTCGTCGCCGACCAGCACCGCGGTGGCGTTGTGGGCGAGCACGCGGTCGCCGAGCTGCCAGCGGGCGGCCTGCAGGGCCGCCTCCGTGTCGCGGCCCACCAGGCCGTCGACCGACAGCCCACGGCGTTGCTGGAAGGCGCGGACGGCGTTCTCGACGGCGGCGTCGAACACCTCGGTGTCGCTGCCGGAGTTGCGCAGCAGACCCAGCTCGGCGAGCGCACGGCGCAGGGCCGCGACGTCGGGTCCGGTCTGACCAGGGCGCAGCACGGGCACGGCGGTCGGGCACTCCTCACGTTGTCGGGCACGGCGCCGGCTGGCGCGGGGACAGCCGTCGATTGTGCCAGCCGTCACCCGGCGGGCAGACGAAAGCCCCGCCACCCCCCTCCGCAACCGGAGGAACGGGGGTGACGGGGCTGGAGTCGGTGGTTCAGCCGATGTAGTCGGACAGGTCGCGCAGCAGCGCGGCCTTCGGCTTCGCGCCGACGATCGACTTGACGACCTCGCCGCCCTTGAAGACCGACATCGTCGGGATCGACATGATGCCGTACTGGCGGGCGATCTGCGGGTTCTCGTCGATGTTCACCTTGGCGACGGTGATCTTGTCGCCGTACTCACCGGCGATCTCCTCGAGGACCGGGGCGACCATCTTGCACGGCCCGCACCACTCGGCCCAGAAGTCGACGAGCACCGGCTGGTCGGCGGTGAGGACGTCGTCCGCGAAGCTCGCGTCGGTCACGGTCTTGGTGTTGGCGCCCATGGTGGTCGCTCCTGTTCCTGGGTGGATGCTGGCTGGCGGTGGTACGGGGCTCGCTGGTGGTGGAACGCCCGGAGGCGTCCCCCCATTCCGGCGAGACGGCGGGTGGGTGGCGGGGTCAGACGACCGCGGCGTCGGTCGCGGCGTCGAGCAGGTCCGCGCGCGCGGCGAGGAAGCGCTCGGCGTCGAGCGCCGCCTGGCAGCCCGAGCCCGCAGCCGTGATGGCTTGCATGTAGGTGTGGTCGACGAGGTCGCCCGCGGCGAACACGCCCGGCACGTTGGTGCGGGTGGTGTGCGCCTCGGTGAGGACGTAGCCGTTCTCGTCGAGGTGCACCTGGCCCTTGACCAGGTCGCTGCGCGGGTCGTGGCCGACCGCGACGAACAGGCCGGTGACGGGCAGCGGGGTCGTGGTGCCGTCGACGGTCGAGCGCAGGGTGACGCCGCTGAGCGTGCCCTCGCCGTGGATCGTGTCGACCTGCTGGTTCCAGGCGAAGCGGATCTTGGGGTCGTTCTCGGCCCGCTCGGCCATGATCCGGCTGGCCCGCAGGGTGTCGCGGCGGTGGACGATCGTCACGGTCTTCGCGAACCGGGACAGGAACGTCGCCTCCTCGACAGCGGAGTCGCCGCCGCCGACCACGGCGATGTCCTGGTCGCGGAAGAAGAAGCCGTCACACGTCGCACACCACGACACGCCGTGGCCGGACAGCTGGTCCTCACCGTCGACCCCGAGCTTGCGGTAGGCCGAGCCCATCGCGAGCACGACGGCGTCGGCGGTGTACTCGGCGTCGTGGGTGCGCACGATCTTGACCGAGCCGGTGAGGTCGAGCGCGACGACGTCGTCGGAGACCAGCTCCGCGCCGAACTTGTCCGCCTGCTCGCGGATCTGCGACATGAGTTCGGGGCCCATGATCCCGCCCGGGAAGCCGGGGAAGTTCTCGACCTCGGTGGTGTTCATGAGCGCGCCGCCGTACTGGCTGCCCTCGAACACCAGCGGCGCGAGGTCCGCACGGGCGAGGTAGAGCGCGGCGGTGTACCCGGCGGGCCCGGAGCCCACGACGATGACGTCGCGGTGGCGGGTGTCGGTCATGTGAGTCAGTCCTCCGGTCGGGGCAGTACCTGTGCTTCCGAGTCTGCCTGCTCAACCGCCGCGGGGGTCCCGGTGTTCCGTGTGGAGCCCGGCCGGACCACCGCCGCGAGGTCCCGGATCTCCGGGATCCGCGTGACCCACGCGACGGCCACCATGACGGCCCCGCCGAGCACGGCACCGGCGAGCAGGCCGGTCACGGCCGTCACGCGCGGGCCGTCGAACAGCGCGTTCGCGCCGAGCACCGCGAGCAGCGCGACGGCCGCCCCGACGGCCGAGGCCAGTGCGATCCGCAGGACGGTGACGCCGACGGCACGGAACCCGAGCGTCCCGAGCCGCCGCTGCAGCAGGACGTGCCCGATGACCATGCCGACGACGTAGGACAGCGACGTCCCGACCCCGAGGGCCTCGATGACGTGCCGGTCGGAGTCGAACAGCGTCACCGCGAGCAGGACGACGACGACCTTCGAGGCCACCATGCCGACGTTGATGAGCGTGGGGGTGCGGGCGTCCCGCATGGCGTAGAAGACGCGCAGCTGCAGCATGACGATCGCGAACGGCAACAACCCGAACGCCGACATCGCGAGCACGACGCCGACCAGGGACGCGGCGGACGGCTCGAACTTGCCGACGAGGATCGCGGTGGTGAGCGACGGCCCGAGCACGATGAGCCCGAAGGTGATCGGGACCAGCGCCACGGCCGACAACCGCGCGCCGAGCCCGAGGTCGTCGACGACCGCCCGCAGGTCGCCGTTGGCCGCGGCCCGGCTCATCCGGGGCATGAGCGCGGTGAGCAGCGAGACGCCGACGATGCCGTACGGCACCTGGAACAGCAGGTCGGCGTAGACGAACGTCGAGTAGCCGGTGTCGCCCTGGCTGGTGCCGACCCGTTGGATCACCACGACGCCGACCTGGCTCGCGGCGACGTAGCCCAACACCCACAACCCCAGCGTGCGGACCTCGCGCAGGCGGCCGTTCTCCTCGGCCGACGTGGCCCGGAAGCGCCACCTCCAGCGGAACCCGCTGCGCCGCAGGGCCGGGACGACCGCGAGGGCCTGCACGACGATGCCGAGCGTGGTGCCGATGCCGAGCACGAGGATCTGGGCGGTCGTGATGCCGGCGATGGTGGGGGTGTCGCCCGGCATCACGAGGAACACCGCGACGGTCGCGAGGACGACCACGTTGTTCCAGACCGGCGCCCACGCGCCGGGGCCGAACACGCCGCGGGAGTTCAGGACGGCCACGAACAACGCACTGATGCCGTAGAAGAAGATCTCCGGCAGCAGCAGGGTCGCGAAGATCGTCGTGAGCGGCCGTTTGGCCTGCTCGCCGACCACCACGGCGGTGATGAGCGGCGCGGCGAGCACCGCGAGCATGGTGGCCACGCCGAGTGCGGCCGTCGCGATGGACAGCAGTCGCTGGGTGTACGCCTCGCCGCGGTCGCGGTCGTGTTCCTGGGCGAAGACGATGAGCGGGATGAGGACGCTGGAGAGCACGCCGCCGACCAGCAACTCGTAGACCATGTTCGGCAGGGCGTTCGCCGAGTTGTACGGGTCGCTGATGTTGCCGGCGATGCTGCCGAGCACCGCGGCGATCGCCACCGTGCGCAACAGTCCGGTGACCCGGCTGGTGAGCGAGGCGATGGCCATGGTCCGGCTCGAGGACAGGATGCCGCGGTTGCTCTCCGCGGCGGGCGCTGCACCTGCGGCGGGGGCGACGGTGTCGGCCGGCCCGTCGGCGTCGGCATCCGGTGCGGCGGGCTCGGGCGTCGCCGGCTCGGTGGCGGGTGGTGTGGTGGCGTCGTCGTGCGGTCGGTGCCGGCGGCTGCCCGCGTAGGTGACGTGACTCCAGGTGTCGGAGCCACCCGCCTCGTAGAGCACGGCGGCGGACCAGCCGCCGTGGTCGCCCATGCCGGTGCCGGTGCCCGCGGCGACGGGATCGGCGCCGACGGTCGGGCCGATGCCCGTGGCGAGCGCGGCGTACCCGGCGTCGAGGGCGGTCTCCGGCTCGGCGGGCGGGCTGGGTTCGTCCGGCGCGACGGTGTCGACCCCGCCGGCGTGGTCGTCCACGGGCGTCGTTGCACCGTGCAACGTCGGCGAGCTCCAGTCGTCGGTCACGATTCCCTCGCGGACACGGGGCTCCGCCCTTCCTCCGGTCGGAGGGGGTCCGGTCCGGTCCCGTCCGATCCTGCCCTCGACCGGGTGAACAGCCGGCGTACGCCACGCACGAGCAGGGCGAGGAACAGCAGGGCGCCCGCGCTGTAGGTGACGATCTGGCCGACCGCGCCGACGGCGGTGCTGTTCACCGTGATCGTGGCGGGCGAGCCGATCATCGTGCCGTCGCGGGTCCGGAGCGAGACCGCGGCCTCGAACCGGCCGGAACGGGTGACCCGCGTCGGGACCTGGACCGTCTGCCGCGTGCGGGGCCCGAGTTCGACGAACTGCTGGTTGCCCGCCTGGAAGCCGGTGGTGCGTCCGAGCGGGGTGACGTCGACCCGCACCCGCACCGCCACCGCGAGGTTGTTCGCCACCGTGAGCAGCAGCGGGGCGTCGGCGCTGGCGAGGCTGTAGCCGCCGGTGGGGCGGACCACGACCTGGACGGCGGAGCTCAGGGCGTCGGCCCGGGCGGTGAGGTCGGCGGTGGACCGGGCGGCGGCGGCCGCGGGTGCGGCGGCCCAGCTGTTGGACCCCGCCCGCTGGATCCGCTCCGGGAGGTCACCGACGACCGTGTCGGCGCCCGACACCACCGCCGTGCGCACGGTGGCCGCGCTCGTGGTCGCGACCGCGGCCGCGTCGACGGCGGCGGCGAGCTGGCCCGGCGGCGCGCTGCTCTGGGCCGCGAGCAGTTCGGGGCGCCCGACCCCGCCGGCGGCGAGGGCGGTGAGCGGCGAGGTGGGTGTCCCCAGCGAGGTCGTGGCGAGCACCGCGCGGGCGGCGGCGGCCGGGTCCACGTCGAGGCCGCGGGCCGGGACGACGAGCACGAGGCGGGTGTCGCTGGGGTGCTGCACGCTGGTCATGGCGGCCCGGACGACCAGCCGCTGGAGGGCGTCCGCGGGATCGTCCGCCCCCAGTCCGGTCGCCGCGTCCGCCTCGTCGGTGAGCGCCGGGTCGGCGAGCAACCCAGGCGTGGTCCGTGTCGCACCCCGGTTCGCGGTGAGCGCCACGAGGGCCCCGTCGTCCTCGGTGTCGGCGGTGGTCACCACCCGGGTCGCGCCGGCGGTGCGCAGCGCCGTGACCGCTCCGGCGTTCAGGTCGGCCTCGACCGGCCAGGCGAGGTCGTGGGGCAGCACCCGGCCGGCCGGCAGGCGCAGGGCGGCGGCGATCCGCGCGGTCGTGGCGTCGTCGGCGACACCGCTCGCCGCCACGCCGCGGGCGGCGTAGGCGACCAGGTCGGGGTCGGACGGTGCGGTGAACCGCACGTCGTGGTCGGCGACGACGGCGGCGAGGCGCGCCAGCCACTCCGACGCGGCGGTGCCACCGGTACCGGGTGTGGGGGCCGACGTGTCGGCGGCCTGGACCGTGTAACCGCGGGTCATGGTGATGAGCTCGTCGAGGATCTCGGGGTCGAGCAGCAGCAGCATGCTCCGGGCCACGCCCGGCGTGCGGGTCTCGGCGGCATCGACCCGCTCGACGGTCTGCAGCGCCCGGTCGAGACGGCCGCCGTCCGAGACCGAGGCTGCGAGGTCGTCGTCGGTGAAGACCGAACCGGCCGTCAGGCGGTGCGGCCGGTCGAGCAGCGGCCACAGCCAGCCGACGTCGACCGGGGAGGAGACGCCGAGCAGGGACGGTAGGTAGGTCTGGGTCCGGGCGACGGTGCCGCGGTCGCCGTCCGGGGCGTCCGCGGCCGTGACCAGCAGGTCGAGGGCGTAGACGCTCTGGAAGCACAGGCAGATGCCGGTGGCCTCGGAGGAGGTGTCGAAGCGGTAGTCGACCCGGACGGTCGCGCCGGCACCGAGGGTGGTCGGTCCGGCCTGGCGGGGTCCGGGGGTGGTGGAGTCGCTCTCCTCGATCGCGTCGCCGGCGAACGCCGAGGTGAGCCCGGCGCCCGTGGTGATCGGTGCACTGCGCAACGACGAGATCCCCACGTCGTACAGGGGTTTTTCACTCGTGTTCGTGATACGGAGCGGGATGGTGACGTCCTGCGGCTGGTTCGCGTCCGGTGCCGGTGGGTTCACCGTCCCGGCCAGCTGCACGGTCGCCGAACCGGTGGGCGGAGCGGCGGAGGCGGAGGACGCCTGGGGGAGGAACACGCCGAGCAGCACCGCCACGGCCACCGCCGCGGCGCGTCGGGGCCCTCTCACGCGGTGTCGGCGAGCAGCCGTCCGGCGGTGTCGACCAGGGTGCGCTCGTCGGGGTAGGCCAGCTTGGCGCTGATCGCGGGCAGCGGCACCCAGGCCACCTCGGTGACCTCGACGTCCTCGTCGGACAGCTCGCCGCCGGTGGCGCGCAGCAGGAAGTGGTGCACGGTCTTGTGCACCCGGCGGCCGTCGGCCACGAACCAGAAGTCGATGGTGCCGAGTTCGGCGACGATGACGCCGCTGATCCCGGTCTCCTCCTCGACCTCGCGGACCGCGGCCTGCTCGCGGGTCTCACCCGGCTCGACGTGACCCTTGGGCAGCGACCACAGCAGCCGGCCGCGGCGGTCGGTGCGGCCGATGAGCGCGCCGCGGGGGACGTCGCCGTCGAGGTCGACCACCAGGCCACCGGCCGAGGTCTCGTCGACGCGGGTCAGCGGCCGCCGGCGGGGGCGCGCACCGTTCTGGGCCCCCGCGTCGCGGGCGGAGGCGTCGGACCCGGGGGTGCGTGGGCGGTGGGTCGGTGGGCCGGC
>NZ_JBTJEQ010000065.1:0-21620 GCF_054456675.1 Jatrophihabitans sp. YIM 134969 | reverse complement strand
GGCCGCCGCCTCGGCGTCGCAGTCGGCCGCGGCCGCGGCGAAGGCCTCGGCGTCAGCGGCGGCCGCGGCGAAGGCCGCAGCCCAGAAGGCGGCGGTGGCGGCGCTCCCGGCGAAGCTCGACGCGACCCTCGGCGGCGGCGGGGACACCTGGTCGGTGGCGACGCTCAACCTCACCACGCACGCCGCGATGACCATCGGCTCACCCTCGGGGATGTACACCGGCAGCACGATCAAGGTGACGATCCTCGAGACCCTGTTGCGGACCGGGGGCGGTGTGGGCGGCCTCAGCGACTACGAGAAGCAGCAGGCCACCGCGATGATCACCCAGAGCGACAACGAGGCCGCCCTGGTGCTCTGGCGCGCGGGTGGCGGCGACGCGGCGCTGCAGCAGACGGTGTCGATGCTCGGCATGACCCACACCCAGATCACGGGCGGTGGGTACTTCGGGGTGTCGACGACGTCGGCCGCCGACCAGATCAAGGTGTTGAGCGAACTGGTCGACCCGACGTTCCTCACCGCCGCCGACGTCGCCTACGTCAACAACCTCATGGCGAACGTGGTGCCCGACCAGCGGTGGGGCACGCCGACCATGGCCGACCCCGGCACGACCACCGAGAACAAGAACGGTTGGTTGAACAACGACGACGACAGCGGCAAGTGGCTGGTGAACAGTCTCGGCATCGTCGTCATCGGCGGCCAGCGTTACCTCGTGGCGGCCTACAGCCAGCACCACCCCGACTTCGACACCG
This sequence comes from Jatrophihabitans sp. YIM 134969, assembly GCF_054456675.1. NCBI lineage: Bacteria > Bacillati > Actinomycetota > Actinomycetes > Jatrophihabitantales > Jatrophihabitantaceae > Jatrophihabitans > Jatrophihabitans sp. YIM 134969. The sequence continues at coordinate 20,871 of NZ_JBTJEQ010000065.1, read as the reverse complement.
GCGTGCAGCGACTGAACAGCGGGCTCGCCGCGGTGGCCGCGGCGCTGCGCGGGTGAACCCGCCCCGCTCCGACGCCGACGTCCCGGGCTTCTGGCGGGCGCTCGGCCTGCCAGGACTCGCCGACGTCCACGTGCACTTCCTGCCCGAGCGGATGCTGGCGAAGGTCTGGGCGTACTTCGACGACGCCGAGGAGCACTACGGCCGGGCCTGGCCGGTGCACTACAAGCACCCGGAGCCGGAGCGGCTGGCGCTCGCCCGCGGACTGGGGCTGCGCGGCATCCCCTCGCTGTGCTATCCGCACAAGCCCGGTATGGCCCGTTACCTCAACGGCTGGTGCGACGAGTTCGCCGCTCGGGTTCCCGATGCGGTGCACAGTGCAACGTTGTTCCCGGAGCCCGACGTGGGCGAGTACGTGGTCGAGGCCCTCGAGCACGGCGCGCGGTTGTTCAAGGCCCACGTGCAGGTGGGGCAGTACTCACCGTCCGACCCGCTCCTGGACCCCGCGTGGGGAGCGTTGCAGGATGCAGCGGTTCCGATCGTCATGCACGCCGGGTCGGCACCGCTGCGCGGGGCGTACACCGGCCCGGGCGCCGTGGAGGACGTCCTGCGCCGTTTCCCCCGCCTGACGCTGGTGATCGCCCACCTCGGCATGTCGGAGTACGACGCCTTCGCCGACCTCGCGACCACGTTCGCGAACGTCCACCTCGACACCACCATGGCGGGCACCGACTTCGTCGAGGCCACAACGCCGATGCCGCCGGGGTACGTCGCGCGTCTCGCCGACCTCGGGGGGAAGGTCGTGCTCGGCTCGGACTTCCCGAACATCCCCTACGCGTACGCCCACCAACTCGAGGCGCTGGCGCGTCTGGATCTCGGCGACGACTGGCTGCGGGCCGTCCTCTGGGACAACGGCGCGCGGCTCATGGGGCTGTCCGGCTGACCTCCGGACGACCCCCGGCTGGACTCAGGACGGCAGCTGCCACTGCTGGGTCGGCTTGCGAGCGTTGCACACTGCAGCGACCACCCGCACCCCGTCGGCCGTGCCGCCCCCCGCGGTGGCGAGGCACAGCCCCGAGGCCGGGTTGCGCACGGTCCGGTTCGGACGCGCCTGCCAGACCTGGCCCGCGCCACCGGAACACGCGACGGCGTCGACCGGACCAGCACCCGGGGTCGGCAGGTCGAGGCACTGGCCCGAGCTGGTCAGCGTGCCGTTGGCCTGCACCACCCACTTCTGGGTGCTCGCGCCGCTGCACGCGGCCAGCACGGCCGGCCGGGGCGACCCGGTACCGACCGTCAGGCACGCGCCTCCCGCGCCGAGCACGGGGCCGCGGGCGGCCGGGCGGGTGATGACCACGTCGCGCACGACGTGCTGGTCGGTCAGCCCACCCGTGCCGGCCGTGAAGGCGAGCAGCACCCGGTCCGGGAGCGTCACCGGAGCCGAGTAGGACACCGTGCCGTCGACCGCCACCGTGAGTGCCGCGGCGGCGACGGTGACGTCGACGGTGTGCGTGCCCGCGGTGAGCGGCGTCGGCACCTGCTTCTGCTTGAGGTAGGTCACCTCGTCGGAGACGGTGTCGGGTCCGGAGCGCGCGATGCCCGTGAAGTTGTCCGAGATGTCGCTGCCGTTCTGGTAGGTGTCGAGCGTGACGGCGTAGCCGGTCAGACCGGCGAAACCGAGCGCGCCCCCGCTGTTGCCGATCGACGACGCCGTGGAGGTCGCGGCGTCGAGCAACGCGAACGTCATGCCGTCGGCGCCCCCGCCACCACTGATCTCGGCGGTGAACCGCACGTGCAGGCCGGCCGGGGTCAGCGGGGTCGGCAGCACGACGTCGCCCGCGAGACTGCTCTCGGCCGGGGTCAGGACGGTGTCGCCGCCCGACTGCGTCGCCGCCCCGTTGGCCTGCCAGCCACCGGCCGCCGGGCCGGGCACGGTGACGAGCGGCGGCCCGCCGCGACCGGTGACGACGACCTGCTGCGCGCCCTGCCCGTCGTTGCCGGTGACGACGTACTTCCCGGTGAACGAACCCGTGGCGGTGGGCGCGAACGTCACCGACTGGTGCACCGTGTCACCCGGGGCGAGTTGCTGCCCCTCCGACACCGGTGTCGAGGTCCCGAACGGCGCGGGGGGCGGAGCCGCCTTGGTGAGCGTCAGGGTCAGGTTGCCGGTGTTGGTGATGTCGAACGACGCCGTACGGCTCGACCCCACGGACACCTTCCCGAACGCCAACGTGGTGGGCGCGATGGTCAGGTGCGGCGCGCCCTGGACACCCGTCCCGCTCAGGGAGACCGTCACCCGGCCCTGGTCGGAGGTGACGACGATGCTGCTGCTCAGGGCACCGGTGCGGCGCGGCCCGAAGGTCACCGGGATCGACACCGACGCGCCCGGCGCGAGTGGGGTCCCGACGCTGGGCAGACCGGTGCTGCTGAAGCTCCCGGTCGGACCCGACACCGCTGTGATCGTCTCGTCGGTCCGCCCGGTGTTCACCACGTTGACGTTGCGGGTCGAGCGGCCGCCCACCGGCACCTCGCCGAAGTCCAGCGACGACGGTGACGCACCGAGGCCCGGCCGCACACCGGTCCCGTGCAGGTCGAACGCGAAGGACCCGGCGTCGGCGGTGGTGAAGGTCAGGGCCCCGGACGCCGCGCCCCACGTCGACGGCGTGAAGTGCACCGTCACCGGCAACTGCTGGCCCGCCTGCAGCGTGACCGGCAGCGTCGGCGCGTCGACGGAGAAGGGGGCGTCGGCAGCGACCGCCGTCACCGTGACGGCCTTGGTGGCGGTGACGGTCGCGGTGGCCGTGCTGGGCTTGCCGACCCGCACCTGGCCGAGGTCGGTGGCGGTGCCCGTGAGCGCGCCGGCGGCGGGACGGCCGAAGCCGAACAGCACCCCGTCGCGGTTCCCGACGTACACCCGGCCGTCGGAGGTCGCCGGGACCTGGAACTTCGCGGCCGTCCCGATCGGGGCGGAGAACCGGAGCTTGAGCACGCCGCCGGTCGGCACGGCGTCGTACGCGCGCAGTTGCCCGTTGGCGCCGTTCGACCCGGACGAGAAGACCGACCACACCAACGCGGAACCCGGCGTCGAGTCGACGGAGGTCACCACCGGCGACCCGGACGTGTACCCCCAGGTCGACGAGGTGGTGCCGACCGAGGTCAGCGCCGGCAGGCCGTTGCCCGCCACGCCCACCTTGAACGCCCGCATCGGGCCGCTGTTCTCGACGGTGTAGACGTAGCCCGAGTCGCCGCCCCAGAACGCCGGGTGACCCCACACGCCGTTGAACGGGCCACCGGTCTGCAGGACGGCGTCGGTCCCCCCGGGTCCCTGTCCGGTGCCGCCGAGGTCGTCGCGGTCGAGCAGGAACACCCGGCCGTCCTTGCCGACCTCGACGAGCAGGTGCGGGTGGGCCGCGGTGCCGTAGCCGTCCGGGATCGCCAGGGGACCACCCGAACCGAGGTCGGTGTCGTCACGGTCGAGGTTGGTGTTGTCGGTCGGGCTGAAGTAGTCGACCGCCGACAACGAGCCGTCGGTCCCGACCTGCAGCCGGATGACCGACTCGGCGAGGGTCGCGGGCGGGGTGTGCCCCGGACCGGGAGCGGGCGACACCCCGTTGCCGGTGGCCACGATGATGCGGCCGGGACCGTCGGAGACCAGGCCACCGCCCGACTGCCAGATGCCGGCCAGGGCGTTCGAGGACCCTGCCTCGGTCGACCACATGGTCTTCACGCCGCCCGTAGCGGCGTTGACGCCCACGACGTAACCGACGTACGGCCCGGCGTCGCAGTGGCTCGCGAAACCGGCGTAGACCACGCCGTCCATGAGCAGCAGACCCGGCCGCTGCATCGCGGTGAACGGGTTGAACGCGTTGGCCGGATCGTTGCTCGGTGCACCGGCGATGGTGGTGGGGAAACCGGCGCGTTCGACGCCGGTGGTGATGTCGACGGCGTGCATGTACCAGTGCGGCTGGCTGTCGTCCGGGCCGTCGTCCACCTTGGCCGTGAAGTAGGCGGTGCCGGTCGCGGCGTCGTACACCGGGGTGGACGTCACGCCGATGTTCGGGACGAGGTCCCCACACCCGATCGCCGCCGCAGGCCAGGCAGGTCCGACGTCGCGGGTCCAGCGGATCGCGCCCGTCTCGGGGTCCAGTCCGTAGACCTTGTCGTTCTCGGTCGCGGCGAGCACGGTGCCGTTCGCGACGATCGGCTGGGCGTAGACCTGCCCGTCGAGGTGGGTCGCGAACAGCCGCCCGAAGTCCGAGGCGCCGACGTTCGCCGGTGCGAGCGCGGGTTCCGCGCGGTCCCAGCCGGTGCGCAGGGTGTCCTGCGAGACGGTCGTGTCGTCGGCCCGCGCGGTCGACGGGTCGACCAGCACCCCGGCGAGGACCGCCGCGACGGTGGCAGCGACGGCCAGCAGCGCGGTGCGGGCACGGGAACGGGGGACGGCACTGACCATGACGGGGAACCTGTCGACGCGCGGTGGGGGCGCGGCAGTAGACCACACACCCGACGCACAGGTCGAGGTCCGCCCGCGGCGGCTCAGCGCTCGTCGGCGAGGTGCCCCAGGACGTCCTGACGGGTGAGCACGCCCGCGGGCTTGCCGTCGACGTGGACGAGCAACGCGTCGGCGCCCTGCAGGGCGTCGATCGCCGCGGTGACCGGCTCGCGGGAGCCGACGATGGGCAACGGCGCGCTCATGTGCGGCTCGAGCGCGTCGGCCAACGTGGCGGCGCCGGTGAACACGGCGTCGAGCAGCGCCCGCTCCTGCACCGACCCGACGACCTCGCCGGCCGTCACGGGCGGTTCGGCCTTGACGACCGGCATCTGCGAGACGCCGTACTCCCGCAGGATGTCGATGGCCTCGCGGACCGTCTCGTTGGGGTGCGCGTGCACGAGCGGCGGCAGGTGGCCCTCGCTCCCCTTCTCGGCCAGCAGGTCGCCGACCGTGACGCCCGCGGCGCCGCCGAGGAAGCCGTAGTCGCTCATCCAGGTGTCGTTGAAGATCTTCGACAGGTAGCCGCGACCACCGTCGGGCAGCAGGACGACGACGACGTCCTCGGTGCGCCCCTCGGCGGCGAGCCGCTTCCAGAGCCGGACCGCGGCGACCGTGGCCATCCCGCACGAACCGCCGACCAACAGTCCCTCCTCGCGGGCGAGGCGACGGGTCATGGCGAAGGAGTCGGCGTCGGAGACGGCGATGATCTCGTCGACGACCGAGGGGTCGTACGCGCTCGGCCAGAAGTCCTCGCCGACACCCTCGACGAGGTACGGCCGGCCGGTTCCGCCCGAGTAGACCGAACCTTCCGGGTCGGCGCCGACGATCCGCACGGCGCCGTCGCTCGCCTCCTTGAGGTACCGGCCGGTGCCGCTGATGGTGCCGCCGGTGCCGACGCCGGTGACGAAGTGTGTGACCCGCCCCGAGGTCTGCTTCCACAGTTCCGGACCGGTGGTCTCGTAGTGCGAGCGCGGGTTGTTGGGGTTGGAGTACTGGTCGGGCTTCCAGGCGCCGGGCGTCTCCCGGGCCAGCCGGTCGCTCACCGAGTAGTACGAGCGCGGGTCCTTCGGGTCGACGGCCGTCGGGCAGACGACGACCTCGGCGCCGTACGCCCGCAACGTGTCGATCTTGTCCTTGGACACCTTGTCGGGGCAGATGAAGATGCAGTGGTACCCGCGCTGCTGGGCGACGAGGGCGAGCCCGACGCCGGTGTTGCCCGACGTCGGTTCGACGATCGTGCCGCCGGGCTTCAGCTGGCCGGACTCCTCGGCGGCGTCGACCATGCGCACCGCGATGCGGTCCTTCACCGAACCCCCCGGGTTCAGGTACTCGACCTTGGCGAGCAGCAGCGGCCCGGTCGACGGATCGGCGTCGATGACCTTGTCGAGCTGGACCAGCGGGGTGTTGCCGACCAGTTCGATGGCGGTCCGGACGTAGGTGATGTCGCGGGTGTCCACCCCGCGAATCTAGCCGTGGCGGCCGCCGCGCCGATACGGTCGCGACCGTGCGGCACCCGGTCGGCGGCTACCAGCTCGCCCAGGTCAACGTGGGCGTGCCGCTGGAGCCGCTGGACTCCGAGCGACTGCGGGGCTTCGTCGAGCAGCTCGAACCGGTCAACGCGCTCGCGGACGCCGCCCCCGGGTTCGTGTGGCGGTTGCAGACCGAGGAGGGTGACGCGACGTCGCTGCAGCCGGATCCGGCGAACCCCGACCTCATCATCAACATGAGCGTGTGGGAGTCGACCGAGGCACTGACGGACTTCGTGTACCGCGGCCACCACGCGGCCGCCATGCGCGGGCGGCGGGAGTGGTTCGTGCCGATGCGTGAGGCGTTCACGTGCGCCTGGTGGATCCCCGCCGGCACCCGACCGACCATGCCCGAGGCCATGGCCCGGCTCGACCTGCTGCGGGCGTCCGGACCGTGCCGGCAGGCGTTCACGCTGCAGCGCCCCTTCCCCCGACCTGACCTGGCGCCGGCGGTGCCGAACTGACGCCGACCACCCTGACGACCGCGCGGCTGCGGCTCGAGCCACTGCGGGTCGACGACGCCGCGGAGATGGCGGACGTCCTGGCCGATCCCGCGCTGTACCGGTTCACCGGCGGCCACCCGCCGGGTCCCGACTCGCTGCGACGCCGCTACACCGCCCAGGTCGTCGGCGGGTCCCCCGACGGGCGACAGCAGTGGCTGAACTGGATCGTCCGTGACCTCACGACCGGCGCCGCGGTGGGCTTCGTCCAGGCCACGGTCGAACGCGGAACGGCCGACGTCGCCTGGGTGATCGGCTCCGCTCACCAGGGCCGCGGGTTCGCGACCGAGGCGGCCGCGGTGGTGGTCGACCGGTTGCGGGAGCAGGGCGTGGACGTGGTCCGGGCGTACGTCCACCCGGGCCACCTGGCCTCGGCCGCGGTCGCCCGCGCCGCGGGGTTGGTCGTCACCGGGCGCGTCGTGGACGGCGAGGTCGAGTGGCGGTCGCCGGCCACGGAACCGGCGGTCGTGGTCGGCCGGGCGGGCGGGATCGACCCCGCGCGCCTGCTCGCGTTCTGGTCGCTCGCGGCGGAGGACGCCCACCGCCCCGCCGACTCCGAGGACGCCGTGCGCCGCCTGCTCGAACGGGATCCGGCGGCGTTGCTGAGCGCAACGGTCGGGGACGTGCTGGTCGGCACGGTCGTCGCCGGTTTCGACGGCTGGCGTTGCCATCTGTACCGGCTGGCCGTGCACCCGGTGTGGCGACGACGCGGGATCGCCCGGCAGCTGGTGGACGCCGCGGAACGGCGCTTCGCTGGGTTCGGCGCCACCCGGGCCGACGCCATGGTGCTCGACGACAACCCCCGCGCCCACGCGCTGTGGAGCGGCCTGGGCTACGCGCGCCAGGCCGACTGGGCGCGGTGGGTCAAGCGGCTCTGACCGAGGGTGGGGAACCCTTCCCGTCGACAGCTCCGCGAGGCGCGACCGAGACTCGGTCCGTGGACCTCTCCTCACCGATCGGGCTCGCCGCGCTGGCGGTCGCTGTCGCGATCGTGCTGGCCGTGGTGCTGCGACGCCGCCCCGGCCGCGTCGACGCCGGCGCCGACCCGGTCGATCCGTCGTCGGACGCGGTGTCGCTGGCGTTCCTCGCCGGCGGACCGTCCCGTGCCGTCACCGCCGCGCTCTCGCAGTTGCGCGCAGGCGGGTTCGTCGACGGCAACGGCCACCCGACGTCCGGTCCGGTCGGTGGTCTCGACCGGTTCGACGCCGTCGTGCTCGGCGCCTGCGCGCGTCACCGGGTGCCGACCGTCGCCACCCTGGTCCGCGACCCCGAGGTGCGGGCCGCGACCGCTGCCCTCTCCGACGACCTCGAGCGGCGGGGCCTCATCGACACCCGCGCGGCGCGCTGGGCGCTGCGGGCACCCCAGCTGATCGTGTTCGTGGCCGTGGGCGGAGGGCTGCTGGCCACCCACGCCTCGGGCGGGTCGTTCGTCGACGGCGGGCGGGTGGTGCCGCTCGTGGGGCTGGTCGCGGTGGCGTTCCTCGCCTCCGCGCTCGTGCGGCGGGTCCCGATCGCTGCGACCGCGCGGGCCCGCCGGGTGCTCGCGAGGGCCCGCACCGACCACGCCCACCTGGACCCTCGCCTGGCACCGTCCTTCAGGACCTACGGCCCGCGTGCGGCGGGGCTCGCCGTCGCGGTGTTCGGCGCCGGGTCCGTCCTCGGTGCCGACCCCTCGTTCGCCGCCGCCTGCGGCGTCCTCGCTCGCTCCTCCTCGGGCACGTCCGGCTCCAGCTCGGACGGCGGTTCGATGTCGTGGCTGGGCGGTGACAGCGGCTGCTGTGGGTCCGGCGGCGGGGGCGGCAGCTGCGGCAGCGGAGGGTCCGACGGCGGCGCGAGCTGCGGGAGCTCCTGCGGAGGCGGCGGCTGCGGCGGTGGCGGGGGCGGCGGATGACCGTAACGCGACCGTTGTTGGAAGCAACGGTCGGGATCGGCTGGCGACCTGAGATCGCGGGGGTCGTCGCGGGCCTGCCCGGCCTGCGGTTCTGCGAGGTGGTCGCCGAGAACCTCGACCCGCGCGCACTGCCCGAGACCCTCGCCGCGCTCGTGACCCGTGGGGTGACCGTCGTCCCGCACGGCATCTCGCTGTCGCTCGGCGGGGCCGAGCCGCTCGACCTCGCCCGCGTCGAGCACCTCGGCGCGGTGGCGGGAGCCGTGGGCGCTCCCCTGGTCAGCGACCACGTCGCGTTCGTCCGCGCCGGTGGCCTGGAGGCCGGTCACCTGCTCCCCGTCGAACGCAGCCGCGAGATGCTCGAGGTGCTGGTCGAGAACGTGCAGCTGGCCCAGCAGCACCTGCCGGTGCCGCTCGCCCTGGAACCGATCGCGACGCTGGTGGAGTGGCCCGCGGCGGAGTTGTCCGAGGGCGCGTTCCTCACCGAGCTGCTCGACCGCACCGGCGCGCTGCTCGTGCTCGACGTCGCCAACGTGCACGCCAACGCCGTCAACCGCGGTACCGACCCGGTCGCCGAGATCGCGGCGATGCCGCTGGAGCGGGTGGCGTACTGCCACGTCGCGGGCGGCACCGTCGACCACGAGGGCCTCTACCACGACACCCACGCCGCCGCCGTCCTCCCCGAGGTGCTGGACCTGCTCTCCGTGACGCTCGACCGCTGCCGGGCGCGGGGGTGCGATCCCGCGGTGATGCTCGAACGTGACGACCACTTCCCCGCGGCCAGCGAGATCACCGGTGAACTCGACGTGATCGCGGACGCCGCGCGGCGTCCGCGGGTCACGTGAGCGACGACGCCCGCGCCGAGATCGCCGCGCGTCAGGCCGCCCTGGTCGCGGCGCTGACCACCGGCGGTGCGCCGCCACCCGGTGTCGACAGCCACCGCGTCGACGTCGCCGCGACGGCGTTGCTGCACAAGCGTGCGGGCGAGGTGGCGTGGCGCTGGCCCGGGCTGCTCGCGACCACGTCCGACCGGAAGCGTTTCGAGGTGTGGGCGCGGAACCGACCGCGCGTGTCGTCGCTCGTCGAGGGCTGGGACTTCGCCGAACACCTCGAACGTGCGGGCGACCTCACGGCTCCGGGCGCGGCCGAGCTGGCGGCGGTTCGGCGCCGGTGGGCACGCCGCGCGGACGGCAGCGTGCGCCATCGGGCGGTGTGGGCAGCCCCACGAGCGCGGCGCGGACGAGCCCGTTAGCGTGAGTGACACGGACACGAGGGGGACCGGCACACGTGAGCAGGGCGTCGCGCGCCCGCCGGGTCGCGATCGCAGCGGCCTACGGCGGCGGGTCCCTCGGTGCCCTGGGCGCTCTCGGTGCGGCGTTCTACGGCGTGATCGTCGGCGAGACCAAGCTCGCCCGGCGGCGCATCCCCGCGGCCGACGGTGACCCGCCGAGCGGCGACGGCATCACGTGGACCGCGCCGTCGGCGTTCGCCCGGCACCGCGGCCGCGGCGGCGAACCGCTGCGCATGGCGATGTTGGGCGATTCCACGGCAGCGGGGTACGGCGTGCACCGCGACGTCGACACCCCGGGCGTGCAGTTGGCCATGCGGCTCTCGGCCGTGGCCGGCCGGCCGGTGCAACTGACCTCGGTGGCGGTGGTCGGCGCCGAGTCGTCCGGGCTCGTCGAGCAGGTCGAACGCGCCCTGCCCCACCGACCCGACCTCGCCGTGATCATGGTCGGCGCCAACGACGTCACGCACCGCATCCAGCCGTCGGAGTCCATCCGTCACCTGTCCGACGCCGTCCGCACGCTGCGGGAGTCCGGAGCGCAGGTCGTCGTGGGGACCTGCCCCGACCTCGGGACCATCCGCCCGATCGCCCAGCCGTTGCGGCTGATCGCGCGTCGGATGTCGCGCACCCTGGCCGCCGCGCAGACCATCGCCGTCGTCGAGAACGGCGGCCGCACGGTGTCGTTGGCCGACATGGTCGGGCCGGGGTTCGCCAAGAACCGCGACTGGTTCGCCGCCGACCAGTTCCACCCGTCGGCCGAGGGCTACCGTGCCGCCGTCGAGGCCGTGCTGCCGTCGGCCGTCGACGCTCTCGGCCTCGCCACCAACACCGAGCCCGCGACGCTGTTCACCAGCGACCGGGCCCGCCCGGTCGCGAAGGCCGCGGCCCGCGCCGCGAACAACCCCGGCACCGAGGTGCTGCCCGCCGAGGTCGCCGGGTCCGCCCGCGGCCGGCGGGGGCGCTGGGCGCGCATCCTGCGCCGCCAGACCACCGACGAAGTCCCCGCTCCACCCGCGGGCGACGACGACCACGACCAGGTCGACGCCCTGGCGCCGACGAACCAGCACTGACCACGGAGGTCCCCTTGCCCGAAGCCGTCATCGTCGCCACCGCCCGTTCGCCCATCGGGCGCGCCGGCAAGGGTTCGTTGCGCAACCTGCGGCCCGACGACCTCGCCGCGCAGATCGTCAAGACCGCACTCGACAAGGTCCCGGAGCTCGACCCCGCGGACATCGACGACCTGATGATGGGCTGCGGGCTCCCGGGCGGCGAGCAGGGCTACAACATCGGCCGGGTCGTCGCGGTGCTCCTCGGCCACGACCACCTGCCGGGTACGACCATCACCCGCTACTGCTCGTCGTCGCTGCAGACCACCCGGATGGCGCTGCACGCCATCAAGGCCGGCGAGGGCGACGTCTTCATCTCCGCCGGTGTCGAGACCGTCTCGCGGTTCGTCAAGGGATCCTCGGACGGCCTGCCTGACACCAAGAACCCGCTGTTCGACGAGGCCGAGGAGCGGACCGCCGAGGTCGCCGCGAACGGGGCCGAGTACTGGCGCGACCCGCGGCTCGGTCACCACGAGGGCACGTCGGCGCTGCCGGACGTCTACATCCCGATGGGCCAGACGGCCGAGAACCTCGCACTGCTCAAGGGCGTCTCCCGCGAGGAGATGGACGAGTTCGGCGTGCGCTCGCAGAACCTCGCCGAGAAGGCCATCGCCGACGGCTTCTGGGCTCGCGAGATCACCCCCGTCATCACCCCCGACGGTCTGGTCAGCACCGACGACGGCCCGCGGGCCGGCGTCACCCTCGAGGGTGTGGCCGGTCTCAAGCCGGTCTTCCGGCCCGACGGTCGCGTCACGGCCGGCAACTGCTGCCCGCTCAACGACGGCGCCGCGGCGCTCGTGATCATGAGCGACACCAAGGCGTCGGAGCTCGGACTCACGCCGCTCGCCCGCATCGTGGCGACCGGTGTCACCGCACTGTCGCCGGAGATCATGGGTCTCGGCCCGGTGAAGGCGTCGGAGCAGGCGCTGAAGCGCGCGGGCATGACCATCGACGACATCGACCTGGTCGAGATCAACGAGGCCTTCGCCGCGCAGGTCATCCCCTCGTACCGCGAGCTGGGCATCGACATCGAGAAGCTCAACGTCAACGGCGGCGCCATCGCGGTCGGCCACCCGTTCGGCATGACCGGCGCCCGCATCACGACCACGCTGATCAACTCGCTGCAGTTCCACGACAAGTCGATCGGTCTGGAGACCATGTGCGTCGGCGGCGGTCAGGGAATGGCGATGGTGATCGAACGCCTGTCGTGAGACCGTCAGGGCGTGGCTGACCCGGAGCTCGACAACCTCGTGCTGTTCCTCGACAAGCAGCGCGAGGTGCTGCTGCGCAAGTGCGAGGGGCTCAGCGACGACCAGTTGCGGATCCGCCTGCCGTCCTCGTCCCTCACGCTCGCCGGCCTGCTCAAGCACGGCGCGCTCAACGAGGACTGGTGGTTCAGCCACCGGTTCGCCGGCCACGACGAGCTGCCGCCGTTCTCCGAGATCGACTTCGACGTCGACCCCGAGTGGGAGTTCCGCACCGCGCTCGAGGACACCGGTGACGACCTGCGCGCGCTGTACCGCGACGCGTGCGACCGCAGCCGCGCGGTGGTCGCCGCCGCCTCCGGTCCCGACGCACTCTCGGCCCTCCCCCGCGGCGACGGCGAACAGTCGTCGTTGCGGTGGACGATCGGGCACATGATCGAGGAGACGGCCCGCCACGCCGGTCACGCCGATCTGTTGCGGGAGGCTGTGGACGGGTCGACCGGGGAGTAGTTCTCGCCCTCGGGTTTCAGTTGCGTGGTGCAACGGTTTTGAGAGAACTGCGAGTAGGCGTACCCGGCCCTCGTGGGTGGTGCGGTGGACCAGTACGTCTCTCGCGGTCGACCGACGGTTCCGTTTCCCGTGTACCTGCTCGTGGTGCTGTTCCGAGACGAGCGGGCGGTGACCACAGGCAGGTGAACGGCGCGCGGCGGGTGCGCCGAGAGCGGGAGTTGGTCTGGTCCAGTCGACCACGCCGTCAGGTCGGGGACCCTCATCGCAGTTCTCTCGGAACTGGTGCCCGGCGTGACCGTCGCGGACACGCGATGCGTGAGAGTTCCCCGTTCGTCAGCGCCGGTTGCGCGAGGTTGGGTTTCGAGAGAACTGCGAGTAGGGGTACCCGACGCCCGTGGGTGGACGACTGGACCAGACCGTCTCCCGCGGTCGGCTGGCGGTTCCGTTTCCCGTGTGCCTGCTTGCGGTGCTGTTCCGAGAAGAGCGGGCGGTGACCACAGGCAGGTGAACGGCGCGCGGGGCGCAAGCCGAGAGCGGGAGCTGGTCTGGTCCAGTCGACCACGCCGTCAGGTCGGGGACCCTCATCGCAGTTTTCTCGGAACTGGTGCCCGGCGTGACCGCCGCGGACCCGCGATGCGTGCGCAGGTCTCCGTTCGTCAGCCCCGGTTGCGCCGGGGTCGGGTTCCGAGAGAAGGACGAGTAGGGGTACCCGGCACCAGTGGGTGGTGCGGTGGACCAGTACGTCTCTCGCGGTCGACCGACGGTTCCGTTCCCGTGTACCTGCTCGTCGTGCTGTTCCGAGAAGAGCGGGCGGTGACCACAAGCAGGTGAACGGCGCGCGGCGGGTGCGCCGAGAGCGAGAGCTGGTCTGGTCCAGTCGACCACGCCGTCGGGTCGGGGACCCTCATCGCAGTTCCTCTCGGAACCCAGCCCGCGCGCAACCGCCGGCCGGGGAATCAACAGCAAATCATTGACCTTCCGGGCTCGAGTGATAGACTCGAACACGTGCACGAATCATTGACCACCCTTGACCAGTGGGTGCCGTGCGAGCCGGTCTTCCTCGAGACCGACGACGGATTCGTGCTCTCCGACCAGGCGCAGGCGATCCTGGCCGCGATGGACGCCGCCGAACACGGCGGGGCTGAGCCGCTGTCGATGCTCGACCAGATCGCGGCGCTGCGCGCCCAGGTCGACACGCTCGCGGCGCTGATCCCCGCCGCGGTACGCGACGCGGAGGGGCACGAGGTGCTCGACGCGGTCCACGAACTGCAGGCCGCGGTGAACGTCATCGCTTCCTGCGATCAAGTCCTGATCGCGGAGATTGAACGCCGGCCCGACACCATCGAACGCACCGGCGCCCGCTCCACCGCAGCCTGGCTGGCCGGCGCGCTGCGGATCCGGCCGGCCGAGGCCAAACGACGCGTGCGCACCGCCAACGGCTGCGCCCCGCGCGTGACGTTGACCGGCGAACCACTGCCACCTGTGCGTCCGCACGTTGCCGCCGCCCAGAGCGCGGGGTTGATCACCGCGGACCACGCCCACACCATCGACCGGGCCCTGACCGCCCTCCCGGTCGGACTCCCGGTCGAAGTCGTCGACGCGGCCGAGCGGGCCCTGCTGAAGGTCGCCCGGGTCTACGACGCCACCGACGTCGCCGCACTCGGTCGGGACCTGCGCGACCGGCTCGACCAGGACGGACCGAAACCCCGCGACGAAGCCCAGCGTCGCCGTCGGTCCCTGCGCCTCACCCAGCACGACGACGGTGCGTGCGTCGCGCGCGGTGACCTGACTGCCGGGCTGTTCGCGAAGCTGCAGACCGTCCTGAGCCCCCTGGCCGCACCCCGCCCGGACGACGGCCACGGGCCCGACGCCCGCGCTGCCGACGTCCGCCTGCACGACGCCCTGGAGGAACTGTGCGACCGGTTCCTGCGTTCCGGCACCCTGCCCGATTCCGGCGGCGTCCCCACCACCCTCGTCGTCACCATGACCGTACAGGACCTGGAACAGCGCACCGGCCGGGTCCACACCAGCCACGGCGGGGACATGTCCGTGGCCGAACTGCTGAACCTGGCCGCCGAAGCCGAGATCATCCCCGTCGTCCTCAACGACGCCGGCGGCGTCCTGTCCCACGGCCGAACGAGACGTCTGGCCAGCCCCGGCCAGACCAAAGCGCTCATGGCCAGAGACGAGCACTGCAGCTTCCCCGGCTGCCGGATCCCACCGCAGTGGTGCCAACGACACCACGTACTCGACTGGCTGTTCGACGGCGAGACCGAGATCGACAACCTCACCCTGCTGTGCGGGCACCACCACCGCAACTTCGGCCGGTGGGGATGGACCTGCCACATGGAAGACGGTGTCCCGTGGTGGACACCACCACACGACGTCGACCCCACCCGGACACCGTTGCGCAACGCAACAGTGTGAGCTGCTCAGCGCTCAGTCGGTAGCCAGGCGCGCGTGCAGGTGTTCGTCGTGGCGCTGACCATCGCCGTAGCGGTACGACTGCCGCAGCGTCCCCTCGAGCAGGAAGCCGGCAGCCTCGGCTGCGTTGCAGGACGCAACGTTCTCCACAGCGTGGTAGAGCTGGACCCGGAAAAGAGCCAGCTCGCTGAAGGCGTATCGCGTCGCGGCCTCGATCGCGCGCGTGGCCACCCGCCGACCCCGCTCGGCCGGGAGCACCGTGTAACCGATCTCGGCGTCCGCTCCGTCGAGATCGAGCTCGTGCAGCGAGACGTCACCGAGCAGACGGTCGTCGACCGGGTCGGCCACCGCCCAGGTGGCGTGGCCGCCGCCGGACCAGTCGGCCCGGCGCCGCCACCAGTCCCCGACGTCCAGGTCCCGTGGCGGCGGGTTCCACATCCGGATCTGCACATCGGCGAACGCTGCAGCGAGCAACGGTTCGTCGTCGGGCCGGTAGCCGCGCAACACGATGCCGTCGCCCTCGACCCGCACCGGTTCAGCCGGTGGCCGTCTCGCGCCCACCCGGTCATCTGAGCACATCTACTCAGACGCAGTCGAGCAGGTTGACCGCCGCGCAGCACGGGGTCCGGCAGCGACGGTGGGACAGGACCCACCGCCTGACCCGAGGAGTCACCGTGAACGCACCGCTCGCACCGCCGTCCCACCCCCAGAACACCACCGCCGGAACGTCCGGCGCCCCCACGCCCCGGCCCGACCGGGGCCCGCTGATCCAGCGGGTCCTGCTCGGTGCCGGGGCGTTGTGCGTGCTGGTGGCGGGGGCGATCTACCTCGCGGTGTCGTGGCACCGCATCGGGACGGGCGGGCAGGCCGGGTTGGCGCTTGTCGTCACCGCGCTCGCCGCGGGCGCGGCCCACCTGCTCGCGCGCCGGGGGCTGCGGGCCAGCGCGGAGGCCCTGGCCCTGGTGGCCGCCGGGTTGCTCGCGCTCGACCTCGCCGGCGCTCACCACCTCGACGTCTTCGGCGCGGCCCGGTTGGAGTGGTGGCTGTGGCTCACCTTCGCGGCCGCGGTCGTGCTCGTGGTGACGACCGGGCTGGCGCTCGTCGACCGCCTGTCGACCTACCGCACCACCGCCGTCGCGGCGCTCGCCGTGCTGCCCGCGACCGGCTTGGTCGCGGCGCAACGCGCGGGGTTCCCGACGTCGTCGGGCGTCGGCTCGGTCGTCGCTCTCGTGGTGGGCGCCGGGTTGGGTGCGCTCGCGGCGGTCCTCGCCCGTCGGGACGTGCCGGCTGCGGCGGCGACGACGGTCGCGGCGGTCGGCTGGTGGCTGGTGGCGGCCGTCGCCGGGATCGACGCCGGGTGGTCGTCGCGGCCGTTCGCCGACGTCCTGCCCGCCGGCCTGGTGTGGTCCGTCGTCGCGGTGGCGCTGCTCCTCGCCGCTGGGCGAGCCGTGGCCGCGGGCCGGGCCGACGACACCCGCATCATCGTGTCGGTCGCGGGTCCGCTGGCCGCGGCGCCCGCCGCCCTCGTCCTGGCCGGGGCGGTGAGCTCGCTCGGCGCGCTCACCACCGTGCTCGTCACTGGCGCAGTGGCCGCGGTGTGGGCACTGCCCGTCACGTCGACCGCCAACGGTCGCCCGCTCGGCCTCGGCGCGGCGGTGCTCGGCCTGGCGCTCGTCCCCGCCGAGGTGGCGCGCGGCGGTGACGCCGACCTCGCAGCGGCGCTCGTGCTGCTGCTCGCCGCCGCCGCGGCCGGTGCCGCGTGGCACGGCCGGGGCACGACCCGGGTCCTCGCCGGTGTCGCGACGACCGTCGGTGCGGTGTTCGGCACGGGCCTGCTGGCGGTCGAGCGGGCCGAATCCGGCCTCTGGCTCACCTGCTCCTGGACCGCCATCGCGGTGGCGTTCCTGCTGACCGCGGCGTTCCGGTCGTCCGGCCGCGACACCCTGGTCGCGGGCGGGGCGGCCGTCGGTTTCGGCGCGTTGCTCGCGGGCATCGCGACCCAGGCGCTCGACACCCGCTCCCCCGCCCTCGCCGTCGCGCTCGTGGGGCTGGGTGCGGCGGGCCTCGTGCACGGCGCCGTCCGGACCTCGCGGACGGTCGTGCTGCTCGGCAGTGCTGGCGTGGCGCTCGCTGCGATGGACCTCGCGGCCGTGGCCCGGATCGGGTTCGTCGAGGCCTACACCCTGCCGGTCGCCGCGGTGGCGCTGATCGCGGGCGTCCTCGGCCGGGTCGGCCGTCCGACGCTCTCGAGTTGGGCGTGGGCCGCTCCGGCGGTGCTGATCGCCGCGGTGCCGACGGTCGCGCTCGCGCTGTCCGACCCCGGCGTCACCCGACTCGTGGCCGCGGCGGCGGCTGCCGCAGCCCTCACCGCCCTGGGGTTCCGGTTCCGTCTCGCCGCGCCGCTGCTGCTCGGCGCGGCCACCGAGGCGGTGCTGGCGGTCTCGCAGCTCGCGCCGTACGCGGTCGGCGCCCCGCGGTGGATCACGCTGGCCCTCGCCGGGGTCGCGCTCCTGACGCTCGGGGTGCTGTTCGAGCGGGCGAGGCGTGGCGCCGCCGCGGCCGGCCGCTGGTACGCGGCGCTGCAGTGACGCGCTCAGCCGTGGCCGGCGTAGGAGCCGAACGACCAGCGGTTGCCCTCGGGGTCGACGGCCGCGAAGTCGCGCGAACCGTAGTCGGTGTCGAACGGTTCCCTCGTGATCGTCGCGCCGGCGGCGACGGCCCGGGCGTGGACGGCGTCGGGGTCCGCGGTGACGACGTACGCGCTCGACGACCCGGGCGCGGCGACGTGGGCGTCGTTGTCGTCTCGAGCCGAGCCGAGCATCACGCCGCCACCCTCGGGCCAGCGCAGTTCGGCGTGCTGCACCACGTCGCCGTCGTTGTACACGACGGCCCGTTCGAAGCCGAACGCGTCGCACAGGAACGTGATCAGGGCGTGGGCGTCACGCGCGCGGAACGTCGGCCAGACCGTCGGGGCCGGTGCGGTGGAGGACTCGGTGGACTCGCTCATGCGGGAAGCCTTCCAGGGTCGTCGCGCCCGGGCTTGGACGAATCGGCGCCCGTGGCGCCCGATCACGAACGACGTTCGGCCGTCAACAGCGCGGTCGGAGCGAGGCCCGCGAGCTCGCGGAACTCGCGCGCGAGGTGGGCCTGGTCGTAGTAGCCGTGACGGATGGCCAGGTGCGCGAGGCTCGGCCGTTCGCCGGTGCCGAGCAGGTCGCGCCGGGCGCGGTCGAAACGTCCGAGCCGGGCGACGGTCTTCGGGGAGATCCCGAACTCGGCGTCGAACTCCCGCCGCAGCCGCCGGGCGTCCCACCCCATCCGGTCGGCGAGCCCCGCGACGCTCCACCCGCCCTCGCGCAACGCGTGCCACGCGTGGGTCAACGCCGGGTCGACCGGCGACGGGCGCAGCACCCGGGTCAGCACGGCGTCGGCCGCGGCGAACCGCGCGTCCCAGGTGGTGGCCGACCGCACCCGGTCCTGCAGTTCGTCGACCCACGAGGGCGCGACGTCGGACGCCCGGTGGCTCTCCGGGCCGAGGGCGGCGGTGGTGCACCCGAACAGGGCACGGGCGCCCGCCGGGTGCAGGGAGATCTGGACGCCGGACTGGCGACCGTCGTGGACGATCGTCACCGGCCGGGTGTCGATGCCGGCGACGAGGTTGGCGAACGTCGCGCGGCCGTCACCGGCGAGCATCTCCAGGTCGTCGTCGAGCGTGACGATGAACGTCAGGAACGGCGACGGGAGCCCGACGTGGGTCGCGGCCGGCCCGCCGGCGTCGCGGTAACCGCTGTAGGCCGCGACGCTCCCCCGCAGCGCCGGTGCGGGCCGGGCCTGCCGGTAGTCGGACACGACGACGCCCACGCCACCGAGGGTGACGTGGGCGTCGGGGTCGTGCAAGCCCTGCTGGGGTGTCAGTTCCTGAAGTACGACAGCAGACGCAGGATCTCGATGTACAGCCAGACCACGGTGGTCATGAGGCCGAGGGAGGCGAGCCACGCGGTGTTCTCCGGCGCGCCCTGCTCGATCGACCGGTTGATGAGGTCGAAGTCCAGCAGCAGGTTGGAGATCGCGAGGCCGATGCAGACCAGGCTGAAGACGATGGCGAGCGGGCCGCCGTCGCGCAGGCCGAGGCCGCCGTCGATGAAGAACGACGCGAGCAGGTTGACCAGCGCGAGACCCAGCACGCTGAAGGTGCCGATGACGACCCACTTGGTGAACTTCGGCGACGCGCGGAACCCGGTGACCTTGAAGGCCGCGAAGGTCACGCCGGTGACGACGAGGGTGGCGAGCACCGCCTGGACGACGAGGCCCGGGTACCAGTCGTTGAACAGCTTGCTGATCGCGCCGACCAGGACACCCTCGGCGACCGCGAACACGATCGACAGCGGGGCGTTGGCCTTGCCGCGGAACGACACGTAGAACGACAGGCCGATCGTCACGATGAACGAGCCGATCAGCAGCGGCACCACCGCGGGGCTCGCGGTGCCGACGAGCGCCCACGTCGCGGCCGCGGCCACGAACAGCACGGCCCACATCGCGGCCGAGCGCGTGACGACGTCGTCGATGGTCATGGGGCGCGAGGCCGGCGTGCCGTCGCCGCCACCGCCGCCACCCCAGCCGCCGCCGAACCCGCCGCCACCGCCGGGCGGGAAGCCCGTGCCGGGCTGGGGGCGCTGCTGGTTCGGGTCGTAGGCGGGCGGCGCGTAGCCAGGCGGCATCGTCGAGCGCTGGTCGTACATGCGCTGCAGGTCGGCCGGGGACGGCGGCGGCGCTTGACGGACCTGCGCGCGACGCGTGTCCTTCTCGAACTTGGTCAGGACGGGGTTCGACACGGGTGACGCTCCTGTCAACGGAACACTGGCAATGACCTGATCAGACTCTCACAGTGAACGCGCCGTGGCTGGGCAGCCGCTGTGCGGCTGAGAGGATCAGCGGGCGCCCCCGTAGCGCTGTCTCCCCCCGGAGACCACGCTGCGAACGCGCCCCCGTAGCCCAACTGGCAGAGGCAGACGCCTTAAAAGCGTCACAGTGTCGGTTCGAACCCGACCGGGGGTACCGGCGCCCGCAGGCGCCTTGAAAGCGTCACAGTGTCGGTTCGAACCCGACCGGGGGTACCGGCGCCCGCAGGCGCCTTGACAGCGTCACAGCGTCGGTTCGAACCCGACCGGGGGTACCGCGGTTCCGGCACACCTGCGTCCGGATCGCCCCCGCGTCGTCGTCAGCGGCCGTCCGCGACCTCGAGGGCTCGGGCGAAGACGGCGTCGAGCATGGGTTCGGTGAGGCGTCCGGTGAAGGTGTTCTGCTGGCTGACGTGGTAGCAGCCGAGCACCACCCGGCCTCGCCCGAGTGGGACCTCCACGCCGTGACCGAACGACGGGCGGCGGGCGGGGACCTCGATCCCGGCGGCGGTGAGGGCGGGCCACAGGGCGTCCCAGCCGAAGCCGCCGAGCACGACGACGGCGCGGACCGAGGCCCAGGTCTGCCGGAGGTCGGCGGCGAGCCAGGGACGACAGGTGTCACGTTCGGCCGGGGTGGGCTTGTTCGCGGGCGGGGCGCACCGGACGGCCGCGAGGATGCGGGTGCGCGACAGCGTGAGGCCGTCGTCCGCCGACACCGAGGTCGGCTGGTTGGCGAGGCCGGCGCGGTACAGCGCGGCGTAGAGCCAGTCGCCGGAGCGGTCGCCGGTGAACACCCGGCCGGTGCGGTTCGCGCCGTGGGCCGCGGGGGCGAGACCGACGACGAGCACCGCCGGGTCGTCGACCCCGAAGGCGGGCGACGGGCGGCCCCAGTACGGCTGGTCGGCGAACGCGCGTCGCCGGGTCACGGCGACCTCCTCGCGCCAGTCGACCAGCCGCGGGCAGGCGCGGCAGACGCTCACGGCGGCCTGCAGGCGGGCGAGGCCCGGCCGGGCGGCCAGGCGGGCGACGTCGGCCGC
>NZ_JBTJEQ010000064.1:0-21681 GCF_054456675.1 Jatrophihabitans sp. YIM 134969 | reverse complement strand
CGGACCCCGGCAGCGACGGCCGCGGCCCTGACCCGCGCGACCCGCGCCTTCTCGCGCTGGGCGCGGGCGGTGCGTTCGGCCGCGGCCCGGCGACGCAGGGCGTCGGCCCGGCCCTGAACGGCGCGGCTGCGTTCCTCGGCGGTGCGGACGGCGAGCCGGGCCTCGATCTCGGTGCTGCGGGCGGTGTCGGCGGCCGCCGCCGCGGCGTCGCGTCCACCGCTGTCCGGTTCGACGTCGAGTGGCTGGTCGGCCGCGACGGCCAGGGCGTTGGCGAGCCGTTCCTCGAGGTCGGCGAGGCCCGCGACGTCGCGGTCGCGGGCGGCCTCGGCGGCGCGCGCGGCCTCCTCGAGCCGAGCGGCCTCGGCCGCGGCGGACCGCGCCCGTTCGCCGAGTTCGGCGAGCTGTCCCTGCACCGCGGCCAGCGCGGCGTCGGACTCGTGCAACGCGGCCAGCGCCGTCTCGACCTCGGCCTGACGGTCCGCGCGTTCGCCCCGCGCCGCGTCGGCCTCGACCCGCAACCGCTCGACCCGCGACGAGGCGTCGGCGGCTTTGGCCTGCGCCTCGTCGGCCGCGGCCTGGATCTCCAGGGTGCTGGGCGCCGAGGAGGAGCCGCCGCTGACCCGCCAGCGTTCGACGACGTCGCCGCCGCGGGTCACGGCCTTGAGTCCGGGGTGGTCGGCGAGCACGGCCGCGGCCGCGGCGAGGTCGTCGACGCAGACGATGCCCGCGAGGGCGTGGGTCAGCGCGGCCCGCACGGACGCGGCAGGGGTCACGACGTCGAGCGCCCAGCGGGCCCCCTCGGGCGCCGGGCCGGTCTCGCCGGTCACCGCCTGGTCGTCGCCGCCGACGACCAGGGCAGCGCGCCCGGCGTCGTGCTCGCGCAGGTGCTCGACCGCGCGCACCGCGTCGGCGCCGGACCCCACGGCCACGGCGTCGGCGAGGGGGCCGAGCGCTCCGGCGACCGCCGCCTCGAAGCCTGGTTCGACGGCGAGCAGGGTCGGCACGGACCCGAGGACGCCGCCGAGCTCGTCCGCCGCGGCGAGCAGCGTGCCGCCACCGTCCTTGCGGGTGAGACCCAGGGCCAGGGCCTCGGCGCGCGCGGACCACGTCGAGAGGTCCTTCTCGGCGGCGGACAGGTCGACGGCGAGGAGGTCGACCCGCTCCCTGGCCGCCTCGTACGCGGCTTCGGCGGCCTCGTGCCGTTCGTCGAGCCCGACCTCGCCGACGTCGAGGTCGCCCGCCTCGGCCTGGACCCGCTCCGCCTCCGACTCGACGGCCGACGCGCGTTGCCGGGCCGCCTCGGCGCCGTCGGTGAGCCGGGTGATCTCGTCGTTCGCGGCGGTGGCCCGGGTGCGCAGGGACTGGACCTGCCCGGTGAGTTTGGCCAGGCCCTCGCGGCGGTCGGCCACCGCGCGCGCCGCGGCCCGCAGCGCCGCCTCGGACTCCGACAGGGCGGTGTCGGCGTCGGTGCGGGTGGCGACGGCGGTACCGAGGGCCTCGCGCAGCGCCGCGAGTTCCGCGGCGAGTTCGGCCTCGCGCGCCGCGACGGCGTCGGCCTCGGCCTCCAGCGCCTCGGGGTCGGGGCCGGACGTGCCCTGGTCGGGTTCAGCGGCCAGGTGGCGGGCGCGCTCGGCGGCGAGGCTGGCGGTGCCCCGGACCCGTTCGGCGAGGTGCGAGAGCGTGAGCCAGACCTGTTGGGCGTGGGCGAGCTGTGGGGCGCTGGTCGCGAGTTCCGCGTCGAGCTCGGCCACCCGCGCGTCGGTGGCCGTCACATCGCGGTCGGCCGCGGCGCGACGCTCACGCGCGACGTTCTCGTCGGCGCTGTCGCGGTCGACCTCGGCGGCGAGGCCGGCGAGGTCGTCGGCCATCAGCCGCAGCCGGGCGTCGCGCAGGTCCGACTGGACGCCGGCGGCGCGGCGGGCGGCCTCGGCCTGCCGGCCGAGCGGCCCGAGTTGCCGACGCAGTTCGGCGGTGAGGTCGGTGACGCGGGTCAGGTTCGCCTGCATCGCGTCGAGCTTGCGGAGGGCCTTCTCCTTGCGCTTGCGGTGTTTGAGGACGCCCGCGGCCTCCTCGATGAACCCGCGGCGGTCCTCCGGCCGGGCCTGCAGCACCGAGTCGAGCCGACCCTGCCCGACGATGACGTGCATCTCGCGGCCGATGCCGGAGTCGGACAGCAGTTCCTGGATGTCGAGCAGCCGCGCGGCGTTGCCGTTGATCTCGTACTCGCTCGCACCGTCACGGAACATCCGGCGGGTGATCGAGACCTCGGAGTACTCGATCGGCAGCGCGCCGTCGTCGTTGTTGATGGTGAGCGTGACCTCGGCGCGGCCGAGCGGGGGACGCCCCGCGGTGCCCGCGAAGATGACGTCCTCCATCTTGCCGCCGCGCAGCGCCTTCGCGCCCTGCTCGCCGAGGACCCAGGCGATGGCGTCGACGACGTTGCTCTTGCCCGACCCGTTCGGACCGACGACGGCGGTGATGCCGGGCTCGAAGCGCAGCGTCGTGGCCGAGGCGAAGGACTTGAAGCCCTTCACGGTCAGGGTCTGCAGGTGCACGGTGCTCCAGCGGTCGGACGGTCGGGTGGTTCCGGTGTGGGCGCCACTCTAGGAGGCGGCGCCGACAGTTCCGGCGAGCTGGACGCCCACCCGGCGGTGACGTCTGACCGTCACGTGGAGCATGAGACAGACGGTCCCGACGCGGTACCGGAGCACGCAGAACAGCCCCGGCCACGCGGCCGGGGCTGACGCCGGAACGGTGCCGACGGGTGGTGCGAAGTGGGTGCGGAGTGGGTGCGCGAGCAGTGGGTCAGACCGGTTCGGCCTGGTGCTCCTGCGTCATCGCGTGCAACTCGGCGTGCAGCTCGACCGAGTCGACGTCGGTCAGGTGGGACCGCAACTCGGCGACCTGGGCCTCCAGGTCGGCGACGCGCCGGCGCAACCTGGCGATCTCCGCCAGGAGCAGCGGGTCGGCAGCGGTGGGGAGGTGTCCCAAGAGGGCCCGGGCCATGTTCGTGACCTTCCGTGGCGCGTGTTCAGGTGGGACCGCAGGCCGATCGACCCGTGTCCGCGAGGGACCCCGGCGGCAGCCGGAATCCGGTGTTTCGGATGTGTCACACGATGGTCGCACCCCCGGCCGTCGGGGTCAAACACCCGCGGCTGTGACGTGGCGGAGCGAGCCGTGTGACCGTCCGGGGTGGAGCGGAACGGAAACTGTCGGAGGTCGGGTCCACGCTCCCGCCCCATGAGGATGCTGACGGCGACGAGCCAGGGCCAGGGCGACCACGAGGGCGACTACTGCTTCACGGTGGAGGGTGAGCTGGTCGGCGTCGCGCCGCCGTGCGCCACCGACGCACGCGATCCCGACGGCGGTTGCGGCTGCGGCCGTGGCTTCTTCGGCATGAGCTCGCACCGGGCCACGACCACCGCGACGATCCGCGACCTCGACCTGACACGCGCCGAGTTCACCGAGGCGCTCGCGGGCTACTACGACGCCGCGGGCTACGGGCGCTTCACCACCGCGGAGCTCGCGGGTGAGGTGAGCGACCTGCTCGAGGTCGCCGCCGCCTGGCCCGCGGGAACGGTGCTCGAGCGCCGGCTCGATCTGATCCGGGTCCGGAGCGTGGTGAGGTGACCCTGTGCGGGCCGCCCAGCCGCCTCGGTGCGCTACGGCTGATCCGCAGGTTCCGCGGGGGCGCTGCGGAGCACGCGCTGACAGAACCGCAGCCACGCCTCGACGGCGGCCAGCCGGGCCGGGCGGGCACGGAACTCGTGACCCTCTCCCTCGAGTGTCACGAGTTCGACGTCCTTGCCGGCAGCGAGCGCCGCGTCGAGGAACTGCGTGGACTCGGTGTAGGGCACGTTGGTGTCGAGGTCGCCGTGCACCAGCAGCAGCGGCGCGCCGAGCGCGGCGACGTCCTTGAGCGGCGAGAGGTCCTCCAGCAGCCCGCGGTGCAGGACGGGGTCGCCGTACTTGCTGACCGCCGCGGCCGCGATCCACGGCTCGGTGGTGGCGTAGAAGGTCAGCAGGTCGCTCATGCCGCACTCGGCCACGCCTCCGGCGAACAGGTCGGGGAACCGGGTCATGGCGGCGAGCGTGAGGTAGCCGCCGTAGGACCGGCCACCGATGAGCAGCGACGACGGCGCGGCCACGCCGATCCGGATCAACTCCTCGGCCGCCGCGACCACGTCGGAGATCGCGGCGTACCGCCCGCCCCGGTCGTCGGCGTGTCCGAACGTCCGGCCGGACCCGCTCGATCCCCGCACGTTCGGGGTGAACACGGTGATGCCCGCTGCCACCAGCGTCTGGAACAGCGGCGAGAACGTCGGCCGTTCCTCGGCCTCGGGCCCACCGTGCAGGTAGACCAGGGCCGGCCCGGTGGTCGCGCGGCCGTGCGGTTCGTAGAGCCATCCCGCGAGCGGCAGACCGTCGACCGCGTCGAAGTACACCGGTCGCGGGTTCACCGTCGGCGCGCCGTACCCGACCGGCGTGCTGGCGCCCGCGGGCTCGACCCGGAACAGCGACCGGGCCGCGGTGGTGACGGCGTCGACCAACCAGGTACGTGGCGCCCGGTCGGCGCGTTCGGCCGTCACCGCGAGCACCGGCGCGTCGTCGGCGAAGGCCACCGAGGTGACCACCGTGCCGTCGAAGCTGTCGACCCGGCGGGTCTGGTAGGTCAGCAGGTCCATGATCTCCAGCTGCGACCACCCGCCGACGTTCCACACCAACGCGACCCGCAGACCCTCGGTGTCGACGGCGAACAGTTCGAGGTCGGAGTCCGGACGCGAGGCGATCACCCCGCCCTCGCCGCGCTCACCGTCGCGCGAGAGCGGGACGGCGAGCAGCGCCGGGTGCTGGCGTCCGACGTCGCTGCGCACGTAGGCGACGATGCCGTCGCCCGCGGGGTGGGGACGCAGCACCCCGGTGTCGGTCGAACCGCCGCCCGCCGCGGCGCCGCTCCACTGCGGGTGGGAGGTCACGGGGAAGGCGTCGGCGAAACCGCGCCCGAACGGCTGGACCGCGTGGTCACGGTCCTGGTCGCGGTCGACCACCACGCACCACCGCTGCCCGCGCGGGCCGTCACGCACGAGCAGGAAGCGCTCGTCGTCGGAGACGTCGAGCACGACCGCGAGGTCACCCTCGGCCACGTGCGCCACGGCCCCGGTGAGCGGGTCGACCGCGATCGTCGGCTGGTCCTCGTCCGGGCCGGGCGCGGCCAGGGTGACCAGCAGCTGTCCGGTCGACCGGCTCCACGGGCCCAGGACGGCGTTGCCGCACACCGCGGCGTCGGCGACCAGGCGGGCGTCGGTGCCGTCGGGACGCACCACCCACACACTCGTCGGCACACCGCCGCCGGCGGCGACCGCCACCGCGAGCCAGTCCCCCGAGGGCGACCAGTGCACGGTCGTGACCGGGTCCTCCCCCGGCAGGACGACCCGGCGCGGAGGGTCGGTCCGCAACGGGTCGGTGACCGCCACCCACACCTGGGGGTGACCGCTGCGGTCGGAGACGTACGCGACCTGCTCCCCCCGCGGCGAGGGCGACGCCTCGCGGTTGGACGGCAGGTCGACCAGTTGGGCGGCGAGCGCGTCGACGAGCTCAGGGGGAGCGTGCACCGACGTCTGGCCGTCCCTCACTGGTCCGTGCTCGGCTGCGACGCGCAGAGGCTCGGCGACTGCGGCGTCGTCGTCATCGCGGATCCGACGACGGCATCCGACACGTCCTCCGCCTCGCACCGAGCCCACCTGGACCCCGCTCGCGACGAGCGGGACCGGCGAGGCACGACCAACTCACACTCCCATCGCCTGCAGCCACATCTCCAGCAGCGCCAACTGCCACAACGCGTTCGAGTCCAGGGCGGTACGGGTCGCGTTCGGGTCGGCCAGCATCCGCTCCACCGTGGCGGGACGGTACAGGTCACGGGCGACCGCCCGCGGGTCGGTGAGGGCCTCGCGCACGCGCTCCAGGTACGGGCCGTCGAGCTGTCGGATCGCGGGTACCGGGAAGTGACCCTTGCGCCGGTCGATGACGGCGTCCGGCACGACCCCCCGCGCCGCGAGCTTGAGCAGCTTCTTGCCGCCGTCGCCCAGTTTCAACTCCGGCGGGACCGAGGCCGCGAGCTCGACGAAGTCGTGGTCCAGGAACGGCACCCGTGCCTCGAGTCCCCACGCCATGGTCATGTTGTCGACCCGCTTGACCGGGTCGTCCACGAGCATGACCTCGGTGTCGATGCGCAACGCGGCGTCGACGGCCGTGGCCGCGCCCGCCGCGCCCCACCCGTCGAACCGGTCGCGCACGTACGCCCGCGAGACGTCGCCACCCGGCTGCCACTGGGGCTGCAACAACTGCAGGACGCCTTCGTGCGGACGGTCGAAGAACACCTTGCGGTAGGCGTCGAGCACCTCGTCGCGCGGGACGCCGGCGAGCGGCGGGTACCAGCTGTAACCTCCGAGGACCTCGTCGGCGCCCTGGCCGGACTGCACGACGGTGATGTGCTTCGAGACGTCCTCGGAGAGCAGGTAGAACGCCACGCAGTCGTGGCTGACCATCGGTTCGCTCATCGCGGCGACGCAGCCGTCGAGTGCGGGCACCAACCGGTCGTCGTCGATGCGGATGCGCTCGTGGTGCGTGCCGAACTCGCGGGCCACGATGTCGGAGTACTCGAACTCGTCGCCGCTCTCGCCGCCGGCTTCCTCGAACCCGATGCTGAACGTGGCGAGGTCGGTCTGGCCGGCCTCGGCCAGCAGGGCCACGACGATGGACGAGTCGATGCCACCCGAGAGCAGCACGCCGACCGGCACGTCGGCGACCATCCGCCGCCGTACGGCGGTGCGCAGGGAGTCCAGGAACGCCTCCCGCCAGGTCTCGACGTCCCAGTTCGCACGCTCCTGCGACCGCGCGAACGGCGCGTCCCAGTAGCGGGTCGACCGGCTGGTGCCGTCGGCCTCGATCACCCGGATCGTTGCAGGGGGCAACTTCGTGACCCCGCGCAGGATCGTGCGGGGCGGCGGCACGATCGAGTGGAACGACAGGTAGTGGTGCAACGCGGTGACGTCGATCGAGGTGTCGACCCCACCCGCGCGCAGCAACGCCGGCAACGTCGAGGAGAACCGCAGGAAGCCGTCACCCTCCACGAGGTACATCGGCTTGACGCCGAGCCGGTCGCGGGCGAGGACCACGCGGCCGGAGTCGCGCTCGTGGATCGCGAACGCGAACATCCCCTTGAAGCGGTCGACGCACCCGGTCCCCCACGCGTGGTACGCCTTGAGGATGACCTCGGTGTCCGAGGTCGAGAAGAACCGGTAACCCTTGTCGCGCAGGGTCTCCCGCAGCTCGGGGTAGTTGTAGATGCAGCCGTTGAACACGACCGTCAGGCCGAGTTCGACGTCGTACATCGGCTGCGCCCCGGTGGCCTGCAGATCGATGATCGACAGCCGGCGGTGCGCGAAGGCCACCCGCCCGGTGGCCACCGTGCCGGTGCCGTCCGGTCCACGGTCGGCGTGACACGTGTTCATGCGGTCCACCGCCGCGACGTCCGCGAACGTGCCGTCGAAGCGGATCTCTCCGCAGATGCCGCACATCAGGGCGCCCCGCCGAGCAGGGTGGCGGGCTGCACGATCCAGGTGTCCTTCGCGCCGCCGCCGCGCGAGGAGTTGACGACCATGCTGCCCGCGGGCGCGGTACGGGTCAGGCCGGTGTCGGCGACGACCACGTCGTCGGGTCCGGTGCCGTGCACGAACGCGAACACCCGCAGGTCGACGTGACGCGGCTCGAGCTTGTCGCCAGTGAACGTCGGGTGGGTGGACAGCGAGACCAGTTCCTGACCGATCCAGCGCCCGGGGTCGGCGAGGATCTCCTCGCGGCGCCGGGCCAACTCCCGGGGGCCGGCCTGCGGCCCGATGAGCACGCCCTTGCCACCGTGACCGTCGACGGGCTTGGTGACCAGGTCGTCGAGGCGGCCGAGCACCTGCGTGCGCACCTCTTCGTCGACACAGTGGTAGGTCGGCACCGAACGCACGGTCGGTTCCTCACCGAGGTAGAACCGGATGAGGTCCGGGACGTACGCGTAGACCGCCTTGTCGTCGGCCACGCCGGCACCGGGTGTGCCGACCAGGGCGACGTTCCCCGCCGCCGCGACCTCGAGCACCGCGGCGGGCGGGAGCGCACCGTCGATGCGCAGGTACAGCACGTCGACCGCCTCGTCCTCGACGACCACCCGGCCGTGCACCACCCGTAGGTCCGCGGGCGCGACCACCGGCCACCCGCTCCGGCGGGCGATCAACGCGTGCTCCCACCAGGCCGAGTCGGACGGGCCGGGCGAGACCAGCGCGATCCGCGGCGCGGGTCCAGCGCCCAACGCCAGGCCGGCGGCCGCGAGCGCCGCGCCCAGGCTGTCGACGGCCCGCAGGGGGTCGGCGAGCCGGGCCGGTCGCGGCAGGTCGGGCACGGCGAAGTCGAGCAGGTCGCGGACACCCGCGGCGTACGCCAGTCCGGACGGCACCCGGACGTTGTCCTCGAGAACGCTCCACTGGCCGCGTTCGTCGCGCACCACGTCGAACCCCATGACGGGCGCGCGGATCGCCGTCGCCGGCAGGCGGTACCCCTCCGGCGCCAGGCCGGGAGCGTTCGCCACGACCTCGGCCGGCACGACCCCCGCCGCGAGCGCTTCACCGCGGCCGTAGACGTCGCGCAGGAACATCTCGAGCGCCCGACCGCGCTGGGCGAGTCCCGACCGGAGCACCGCCCACTGGTCGGACTCCACGATGCGGGGCACGAGGTCGACGTCGTAGCGGGTCGACCGGCCGTCGACACCGAAGTCCAGGCCGGCCTGCCCCGCCCGGGTGTCGCGGACCGCCGCCCGTTCCCGCAGCCAGGCCGGGCCGTTGTCGTCGAGCACCTGCAGCACCGGTTGGTAGAGGTAGCGGGCCGTGCCGTCCGGGCCGAGGGCTTCGTCGCCGGCGGGCGAGGGGTACCCCGCGAGCAACCCCTGCCGCTGACCGGCGACATGACCGCGGGAGGCGAGCGCGATGCCCTGCGTCTCGGCCACGACGAGGTCGACGACGTCGGAGAGCCGGCCGCGCCGTTCCCCCTCGATCCGCTGCCGGTGGGCCGAGGTGCCGCGCGCGAGGGCCGAGGCGGAGAGCCCGACGATCGTCTCCCAGTCCCCCGTCGCCTCGAGTTGCGGACGCACGAGCCGTTGCAGTTCCTGCAGGACGTCGGCGGCCGGGCGGGCGCGGGCGTGGTCGAGCGGGTCGAGCAGGACGCCTTCCATCCCGTCGCGGGCGGCGCGCCACATCGCTGCACGGTGCAACGGTCCTTCGCCGATCGCGCTCGGCTCCTCGTGGTCGGCGGCCCAGCCGACCAGGCCGCGGAACAACCCGGCGATGAGCACGGCGTCGTCGACCAGCGGGCAGGCGTCGCACACCCGCAGTTCGACGGTCGGCAGGTGGGCCGAGGGTCGGACGTCGAAGTAGGCCATCTTGGGGTCGGAGATGACGCCGGACGCCACGAGGGTGTCGAGCATGGCGTCGTAGTCGGCGCCGGTGCTGACGTTGCCGACGTCGCCCGCCGTGGGCCACCGGCTCCACACCAGCGACCGCGCGCTGGCGTACCCCGAGTCGCGGCCCTGCCAGTACGGGGAACTCACCGAGAGCGCGAGCAGGACGGGCAGCCACGGCTGCACGCGGTGGACCACCTGCAGCGCGACGTCGCGCGAGGCCACGTCGACGTGCACCTGCGTCCCGCAGATCAGCTGCTCGTCGACGAGCATCTGGTAGTCGTGCCGCATCTTCTCGAAGCGTTCGGTGGAGGTGATCTCCGGTCCGCCGGGCGCGGGCAACGGCACCGTCCCGACCGCGGCGACGCCGAGTTCGACCTCGCCGGCCGCGGCGACCAGGCGTCGGCGCAGCGCCACGAGGTTCTCGCGCAGTTCGGACAGCGACGTGTGCACGCCGGTGTTGATCTCCACGGTCGAGGCGTGCAGTTCCGCGGCGTACGAGGCGACCGGCAGCGCGGTCAGGACGTCGGGGGCTCGCGTCGCGAGGGCGCCCGAGCGCAGGTCGATGAGATGGAGTTCCTCTTCGAGGCCGAGCGCGGCCACCTCGCCTGACGCCGCCACCCGTCTCAATCTAGGGGTCGGGCGATGTCCGCGGGGTCAACGGGATGTTTCGCGCCGCACCACACCAGTTCCGCACACCCGCTTCCGCGCCGGTGGTCCGCGTGGTCTCATGCATCACCCCGGAGCGAGGAGAACTGAGGTGGCGGTGCTCGACGCCGCGGTCGTCGCGCGCTGCGACTGGCTGCGGGGGGTGCCGTCCCCGCTCGTCGGGGATTTGGTCGCGGCGTCGCAGTGGCGGTGTCTCGGAACCGGCGAGGTCCTCGCGGCCAGCGGCGACGCACCCGACCAGGTCTTCGTCGCGGTGTCGGGACGGATCGGTGCCTGGCGCGGGATCGACGGCCGGCCGCCGGAGCCCGGCGGGCACGGGGTCTGGTACTGGATCAGCGGCGAGCCGCCGGTGACCGCGGGCCTGGAGAACCTCGTGGCCGACAGTCGGTGGTTCGCGTCCCTGTGCGTGCAGGCACCCGACACCGACGTCCTGGTCGTCCCCGCCGCGGCGGTCCACGCCCTGCTGGCCGCGCACCCGCCCGCCGGGGTCGCCGTCGCCGCGCACATCGCCCGGCGGCTGCAGGCGTTCACCGAGCAGGTCGCGGACCTCGCCCTGCTCGACGTCGCCCGCCGGGTCGCGAAGTACCTGCTCGAACACCGCGACGGACCGCGGGTGCTGCTCCCCGACCGGCAGGCGGACCTCGCCGACCGGCTGGCCGCGAGCCGCCAACGCGTCAACGCCGCTCTGGCCCTGTTCGACCGTCGCGGCTGGATCCGCTCCGAGGGCCGGGGTCGCTGGCTCGTCGTCGACGCCGCTGCCCTCGACCGGTACGCCGGCGCGTCGCACGCCGAGAACCGCGAACGCCACCGCTGAGCACCCCCCTGGAAGTTGATCAAGACGTTTCCGTCGCTGGAGCGGGTGCCACAGCGACAGAAACGTCTTGATCGACAGGTGCGGTGCTCAGGTCAGCTGACGGTCACCGCCACGTCGTCCACGAGGAACGACGTCTGCAGGCTGTTGTCCTCGACCCCGGTGAACGACAGCGTCTGCGCGCCGGAGGCGGGCGACACCGAGAACGACGCCTGGGCGTAGGCGCTGTTCTTGTTCAGGTTCGAGTACGTCGCGAGCGTGGCGCCGCCGTACTTGACGCTCAACGTGTCGTAGGCCGTCGAGGCGGTGGTCTCCGACGTGATGATCCGGTACCAGTACGTCACCGTGACCGCGCACCCGGCGGGGATGGTCACCGACTGCGTGGCCGTGTCGGTGGTCGAGGACCCGTAGCCGTCGAGGTAGGCGAGCTTGGTGCCGGTGTGCGACGGCCGGGAGGACGTCGACGAGGAGATCACGCCGGACGACGTCGTCCACCCGCCGCTGGTCTCGAAGCCCGGGTTGGTGAGCTTCTGTCCGGGCGAGGAGCAGGCGCCCCCGGTACCGGCCACCGTGATGAGGAAGGTCGTGCTCCCGCTCGCACCCGAGCCGTTGGTCGCCGTGGCGGTGACGGTGAACGTGCCCGCCGCGGTCGGGGTGCCCGAGACCGTGCCGGTGGACGACCCGATCGAGATGCCCGACGGCAGACCGGTGGCCGACCACGTGTAGCTGCCGGTCGGCGAGGCGGTCAGGGTGAAGGGCGAGATCGCCGTGCCGGTCGAGGCGGTCTTGTTGCCGGGGTTGGACACGCTGACGGTGCCCGAGCCGGTGCACGTCGGGTCGGCCGACTGCGCCGGGACCTTCACGGCGTCCCACGCGGCCTTGACCGTGTTGAACGCGGCGCAGCTGCCGCCACCGAGGTTCTTGGCCGCGGTGAGCGTGGCGGTGCGGTACTTGAGGTAGGTCATGCCGGAGGTCTTGGCCAGCATGGCGTTGTAGAACACGGTCAGCGCCTGCTGCACCCCGAGCCCGCCGGACACGGTCGCACCGTTGCACTGGGAGACCTTGGACCCGCCGGCCGCGGCCTGGCCACCCGCGACGAGGTAGAACCAGTGGTCGAACGGACCGGCCGCGGCGTGGGTCTCGGCGCCCGGGATGGAGCTGGAGTAGCAGACCGGGTCGCCGACGGTGCCCGGGTTCGCCATGTTGCGGATCGGGCCGCTGCCGACCAGGTTCACCTCCTCGCCGATGGTCCAGTCGGGCGCGTCGAAGCTGCTGCTCTGGTTGGAGAAGAACTCCAGCGACGTGCCGAAGATGTCGCCGGTCGCCTCCGAGACGCCGTTGCCGGACTGTCCGCCCGGGGTGTTGGAGTCGATGGCGTGGCCGAACTCGTGGCCGGTGACGTCCTGCGCAGAGATGTACTGGTTCGACGTGTTGTGGCCGATGCTGACGCCACTGCCGTCCCAGTAGGCGTTCTCGTCGTCGAGCCCGACGTAGATCGGGAACCCGCGGCCGGAACCGTTGATGCCGTTGCGGCCGAGCCAGGTGCCGAGCATCGACCACTCGTGCTGGACGTCGTAGAGCGCGTCGACGCAGCCGGTCTCGATCGAGGCCGGGTTGCCGTTGCCCCAGGCGTCGTCGGTGCCGGTGAGCACGGCCTTGGAGCTGAAGTTGCGGCACGAGAGGCCGGGACGGCTCGCGTCGGTCATCGAGTACGACGACCCCGAGCCGCTCGTGGTGATCGACACCGGGTTCGGGCCGTTGTAGGCGGCGGTGCCGGTGCCCTCGGAGACCTCGTCCCACGTGGTGCGGACCTTGCCGGTGGTGCCGTCGACCACGACGTGCAGCTTGCTCGGGACCGCGCCGTGGTAGCCGGTCACGACCGACTCGTAGGCCACGGCCGGGGTGGCCGTGGTCGCGTCGACGATCTCGGTCGTGCGGGCGACCGTGCCACCGGCGAGCTGGCGCTTCGCGACCGCGGCGGCCGCGGCGGGGGTGACGGTGGTGGCCGTGGCCAGCGAGAGCGCCCGCTGCTGACGACCGGTCGACGTGGACAGGACCTTGCCCTGCGCATCGGTCACGACGACGAAGTCACCGCCGAGCACCTCGAGCCCGCGGTAGGTGCGGTCGTAGGGCACGTACTGCAGGCCCTTCGCACCGCTCTGCGCGGCGTGCGCCACGTAGGCGTCACCCGCGCCGGGGTGGATGGCCGCGGGCCGCGCGGCGACCAGGGCCGCCGCTGCGGCGACCGCACGTTGCGGGGCCGACGGGGCCGCGGGAGCGGCGGCGGCCGACGGGACCAGGGCGGGAGCGACGAGCGCACCGAGGGTGAGGGACGACGCGGCGAGCAGCGTCACGGGACGTTTCATGGAGGGGGTCTGCCTTCCGGAGAGCACGGGGACTGTCGGATCGGCCACCGCCGGGCGTCCGGTCGGTGGGTGGGGGGGGTCGTGCACGGAGTGGAGGGATCATGTCGGTCCACGGCGCCCACGTCCACATCCCACGCACAGGTGTCGCGCATTGGACAGAACGGACGAGTCACCCTCTTCGAGGCAAGTGTCTCCGCGCCGCGGGGCGGGCGGGTCAGGCGCGGGGCGGACGCTGACAGCGCGGGCAGGTGAAACTGGACCGGTTGGCGAACGACGACCGCACGACGGCCGTGCCGCACCGCGGGCAGGGCTCGCCCTCGCGGCCGTAGACCGCGAGCTCGCGGGCGAAGTACCCGGACCGGCCGTCGGCGTCGACGTAGAGCGCGTCGAACGACGTCCCGCCCGCGGCGAGCGCTTCGCCCAGCACCTCACGGACCGCCGCGAGCAGCGCCCGCACGTGCGCGGCGGACAAGGTGTCGCTGCGGCGCCGACCCGACAGCTTCACTCGCCACAGCGACTCGTCGGCGTAGATGTTGCCGACGCCCGAGACCAGGTTCTGGTCCAGCAGCGCGGCCTTGACCTCGCGCCGCCCGGCGCGCAGGCGGCGCGAGAACGCGGCGTCGTCGAAGGCCGGGTCGAGCGGGTCGCGGGCGATGTGGGCGACGCTCGCCGGCACGGTGTCGCCGGGCAGGTCGGGGGTGGGCACCAGGTCGTCGGCGAGC
This sequence comes from Jatrophihabitans sp. YIM 134969, assembly GCF_054456675.1. NCBI lineage: Bacteria > Bacillati > Actinomycetota > Actinomycetes > Jatrophihabitantales > Jatrophihabitantaceae > Jatrophihabitans > Jatrophihabitans sp. YIM 134969. The sequence continues at coordinate 7,620 of NZ_JBTJEQ010000064.1, read as the reverse complement.
ATCCCGCCGAACGTGCGCTGGTCCACGAACCGCACCTCGGGGTCGCCGTCGGCGAAGCGCAGCCGGACGTGCAGGTGCTTGGGGTCGGGCGCCGCGGCGTCGTTCACCAGCAGCTGCCCGCTCATGCCGAGGTGGCCGACCAACGCGCTGTCGCCGGGCGAGAGCGGCAGCCAGAGGAACTTCCCGCGGCGGCGGACATCCGTGACCGTGCGCCCCAGCAGGCGCGCGGCGAAGTCGTCGGCACCGGCGAGGTGTCGTCGGACCGAACGGGGGTGGTGGACCTCGACCCCGGTGATGGTGCGGCCCGGCACGCGGTGCGCGAGGCCCGCGCGGACGGTCTCGACCTCGGGGAGTTCCGGCACCCGGGGGTCAGTCCGCGGCGGGCGTGGCCCGGCGCGCCTGCACCGCGCGCAGGGTGTCGAGCGCGAGGTGGGCCGCGGCCTGCTCGGCTTCCTTCTTGTTCAGACCCTCGGCCGCGCCGAACCGCTCGCCGTCGACGACCGCGTAGGCCGTGAACTGCTTGGCGTGGTCCGGGCCGGTGGAGGTGATGCGGTACTCGGGGACGCCGAGCGACAGCTGCGCCGTCATCTCCTGCAGCGAGGTCTTCCAGTCGATCCCGGCGATGCCCGCGGCGACGTCGGCGAGCAGGGGGTCGAACAGCCGGTGGACCAGGTCGATCGCGACGGGCGGGCCGAACACCAGGTGGACGGCGCCGATGACGGCTTCGAGGCAGTCGGCGAGGATGCTCGCCTTGTCGCGCCCGCCGGTCGTTTCCTCACCACGGCCGAGCAGCACGAAGCCACCGAGCCCGGACGCGCCGGGGCCGATGCCACGGGCCACGCCCGCGAGCGCCCGCATGTTCACCACCGAGGCCCGCAGCTTGGCGAGCCGACCCTCCGGCAGGTCCGGGTGCTCGCGGTACAGCGCCTCGGTGACGACCACGCCGAGCACGGAGTCGCCGAGGAACTCCAGGCGCTCGTTGTGGGGCAGCCCGCCGTGCTCGTAGGCGTACGAGCGGTGCGTCATCGACCGGGCGAGGTCGAAGCGCGCCGCCTCCGCCGGGACGACCGGCGGGACACCGGTGAGGCCGAGCGCGGCGAGCAGACCGTCGACGTCGGCCGGCACCGGCTCCGCGGGAACGTCCGCGGAGCCTGTCCCGGCCGAGGTCGACGTCGAGAGGTCGGTCATCGACGTCGGGCCGACGTCAGACCGAGAGGACCTGCCGGCCGTCGTACTGACCGCAGTTGCGGCACGCGGTGTGCGGCAGCTTCTGGTGACCGCAGGCGCGGTTCGGGCAGGTGACCAGCTGGACGGCACTGGTCTTCCACTGCGCACGGCGCGAACGGGTGTTGCTGCGGGACATCTTGCGCTTCGGGACAGCCACGGGTCACTCCTCTGGGTTGCTACTGGTGGTGCTGCTGGGGTCGGACGTCAGGGTGTCGCGGAGCGCGGCGAGGCGCGAGAACCGCGGGTCGAGCAGTTCGTGGTGGTGGTCGGCCGGCAGGTCCGCGAGCGGTTCGCCGCAGTCGACGCACAGCCCCTGGCAGTCGGGGCGGCACAGCGGGGTGAGCGGCAGCGCCAGGACGATCGCGTCGCGCAGGACGGGTTCGACGTCGACCGCGTCGTTGCCGTCGCGGGTCACGCCGACCCGGTAGACCTCGTCCTCGTCCGACGTCTGCTCGGTGAGGCTCGCGGGGTAGGCGAACAACTCGAGCACGTCGGTGCTCACGATCTGTTCGACCGGACCGAGGCAGCGACCGCACTCGCCGGTGGCGGTCGCGGTGACGGTGCCGGTCACGAGCACGCCCTCGGAGGCCGACTGCAGCATGAGGTCGGCGTCGACGTCGGTGCCGGGCTCGACCGCGATCATCTCCAGGCCGAGCCGCTCGGCGAGCGGGCCGCGTCGGTGGACCTGGAGCGCGTTGCCCGCGCGTCGGCCCAGTTCCCGCAGACCGATGACGAAGGTCGCGTCGAGGTCGAGACGCTCGGGCCCGGTGGTGCCGGCGGCACGGCCTTGACCCGTTCCGCGCGTGGCGGGACGGGGCGAGGCGTGCTGGTGAGCGGGCATGATCCGATCGATGCTGTCGACTGACGGGGCGGGTCGCGGGCGCGCTCGCTGGACGGGCGCGCGGCGACCGAAGGTCCAGAGTACCCGAGAGCCGTCCGACCGGCGCCGGGTGCGAGGTCAGACCGCCTCGCGCCGTCCGTCGTAGAAGCCCTCGTCGTCGTCGGCCGCGTCGAGCTCGCCCGGCGTCGGGCCGCCCGGGAGGTCGCCGGTCCGGTCGGCGGTCGGCTCGTCGGCCCGGTCCTCGGCCACGCTCTGCGCGGAGCGTTCCGCGAGCACCAACCGCCCGCGCTCGGCGGTGGTGAGTGCCCGCTGCAGCACGCCGGTGAGGTCGGACAGGGTGCGTTCGGCGTAGCTGTCGGCCTCGGCGCGCAGCCCGACCGCGTACCGCTCGGCCTCGGCCGCGGCCATCGCGGCGCGCCGCTCGCCGTCGGCCCGGACCCGACGTGCGTAGTCGTCGGCCTCGTGGCGCATGCGCAGCGACTCCTCCTGCGCGGCGTGGTGCACCGAGGTCGCGGCGACCAGCCGACCGTGTTCGGCCCGGCCCGCCTCGACCGCGCGGTGGGCCTCGGCACGGGCGGTGCGGATCGTCTCGTCCGCCTCGGCGGTGGCCGCGGCGAGCGTGGCGGCGGCTTGCGCGTCGGCGGCGCCGATCGTCGCCTCGGCGCGGTGCCCGGCGTCGGCGGTGAGGGCGTCGGCCCGCTCGGTGGCGCCGGCCACGAGGCTCGAGGCCTGGGCCCGGGCGGAGGAGATGACCTGGTCGCGCTGGGCGAGCAGGGCGCGGGCCTCGACCATCTCGGGCGGGAGCACCTCGCGCAGGTCGTCGAGCAGGTCGAGGACCTGCTCACGGGGCACGACGCACGACCCGGACATCGGCACGGTGCGCGCCGTCTCGACGATCTCGACCAACTCGGTCAGCAGCGCGTCGACGCGGCGCAGGGCGGTGTCGGTCACGGGAGGAGCTCCTCTGGGGGCGACACGGACGGCGGACCCCGCGAGTGTCGCGCGTCGGGCGCCCGAAGTGTCGGCGGCGCGCCCTACCCGACGTGCGGCGGCGCTCCCCCGTCGGCTGCTCCGTCGGCGGCTCCGTCGGCTCCCCCGTCGTGCGGGGCGGCGTCGGCGGCGTTCTCGGCGACCCGCTCGAGGATCCGCTTGTGCACCGTGGGCGGGACGAGCGCGCTGACGTCGCCGCCCCACTTCGCGACGTCCTTGACCAGGCTGGACGCGAGGAAGCTGTACTCGGGGTTGGTCGACATGAACAAGGTGTCGACGCCCGCGAGGCTCTTGTTCATCTGCGCCATCTGCAACTCGTAGTCGAAGTCGCTGACCGCGCGCAGGCCCTTGACGATCGCGGGGATCCCGTGGACCCGGCAGTACTCGGCGGTGAGTCCCTGGTGGGCGTCGACCTTGACGTTGCCGAGGTCCGTGGTCACCTCGCGCAGCATGTCCATGCGTTCCCCGACGGTGAACATCGAGGACTTGGTGGCGTTGATCGCGACCAGCACGGTGACCTTGTCGAACTGGCCCGCCGCCCGCGCGATGATGTCGAGGTGGCCGTTGGTCACCGGGTCGAAGGACCCGGGGCACAGGGCTTTCCGGATCAGCATGCGCCCGTCCCCGCTCATCGTCGGCGACCGTACCAAAGCACCGCCTCGCCGTAGCGCTTCTGCTTGAGACCCTCGACACCCACGGGCCACGTCGGTTCCGGGCTCCGCGCCGCGCGCTCGACCGCGAGCATCCCGCCGCTGACCAGCCAGCGGGCGTCGTCGAGGCCGGTGAGCAGCGTGGCGAGGCGGGCGTCCTCGTACGCGTACGGCGGGTCCATGAGCACGACGTCGTACGGCTCGTCGGCCCCCGCCGCCACCAGGTACGACTCGACCGTGCACCGCAGGACGCTGCCACCCGGGAGGTCGACGGTCTGGAGGTTGCGGCGCAGCGCGTCGGCGGCGACGCGGTCGTGCTCGACGAACGTCACCAGCGACGCGCCGCGGGAGAGCGCCTCAAGCCCGAGCGCACCGCTGCCGGCGAACAGGTCCAGGACCCGCGCGCCCTCGAGGTCGATGTCGGCGGCGAGGGTGTTGAACAACCCCTCCCGCGCCCGGTCCGACGTCGGGCGGGTGCCGCGCGGGGGGACGACGAGTCGACGACCTCGGGCGACGCCGCCGACGATGCGCAGCACGGACCCGCCCACCTCCGGACTCGGACTCGTGACGATCAGGACTTGGCGAGGAACTCCGCGCGCTCGAGCGCTTCGAGTGCCTCGACACGTCGCTTCAGCGCGGGATTCTCCCCCAGCTTCGGGTCCGCGTCGACCATCTGTCCCGCGATCTCCCGTGCGCGGGCGATCACCTTGCGGTCGTGACGCAGCGACAGCAGTCGGAGACTGCGTCTGCGGCCGGACTGGGCGGCCCCGAGGACGTCACCCTCACGTCGAGCTTCGAGGTCGGCCTCGGCGAGGACGAACCCGTCGTCGGACGCGGCCACGGCGTCGAGGCGGGTCCGGCCCGGGCTGCCGGTTTCGGCACGGGTGAGCAGCAGACAGACGCCGGCGTGGCCGCCGCGCCCGATGCGCCCCCGCAGCTGGTGCAACTGCGAGACGCCGAACCGGTCGGCGTCGACGATCACCATCACCGACGCGTTGGGCACGTCGACCCCGACCTCGATGACGGTCGTGGCGAGCAGGACGTCCAGGTCCCCCGCGGCGAACGCGGTCATCGTGCTGTCCTTCTCCTCGGGCGGCAGCTTGCCGTAGAGCGTCGCCGTGCGCAGACCGGCGAGTTCGTCGGCCGCGAGTTCCGCGCCGAGTTCGAGCACCGCGCCGGCCGGCCGGCGTTCCGGTGGGGTCGGGGCGAGGTCGTCGAGGTCGAGTTCGTCGTCCTCGACGTCGACGACGGGTTCGAGGTCGTCGTCCGGTTCGTCGCCGCCGACGCGGGGGAACACGACGAACGCCTGCCGTCCCGCCGCGACCTCCTCGCGCAACCGTGACCAGGTCCGGGCGAACCAGGCCTCGTTGGCGACGGGGACGACGGTGGTGGTGACCGGCGCGCGACCCGCCGGCCGCTCCCGCAACACGCTCACCTCGAGATCCCCGAACACCGTCATCGCGACCGTGCGCGGGATCGGCGTGGCGGTCATGACCAGCACGTGCGGCGGGTGGCCGCTGCGCTCGCGCAGGGCGTCGCGCTGCTCGACGCCGAAGCGGTGCTGCTCGTCGACGACGACCAGGCCGAGATCGGCGAACTGCACGCGTTCCTCGAGCAGGGCGTGGGTGCCGACGACGATGCCCGCCTCCCCGCTCGCCGCCTCGAGCAGCGCCGCCCGACGGGCCTTGGCACCGAGCGAGCCGGTCAGCAACGTCACCCGGGTGCCCTGGTCCGCGCCACCGAGCAGGCCGCGTTCGGCCATCGGGCCGAGCATCGCGGTGAGGCTGCGGGCGTGCTGCTGCGCCAGGACCTCGGTCGGGGCGAGCAGCACGGCCTGACCACCGGCGTCGACGACCTGCAGCATCGCCCGCAACGCGACCACGGTCTTGCCCGATCCGACCTCGCCCTGCAGCAACCGTTGCATCGGCCAACGATCGCCCAGTTCGCCCGCGATGACCTCGCCGATCTCACGCTGCCCCGCGGTGAGCTCGAACGGCAGGCGGGCGTCGAGGGCGTCGAGCAGACCGCCGGGGCGACGCGGGCGGGCGGTCGCGGGCTCGGCCCGCGCCGCGTGCCGGCGGCGGGCGAGGACGAGCTGGATGTCCAGGGCTTCGTCGAATGCGAGACGTTCGCGGCCACGGACCCAGTCGGACCGGGTGACCGGCTGGTGCAACCCGCGCCAGGCGTCGAGCAGCCCGACCAGCCCCTCCCCGCGCCGCAGTCGTTCGTCGAGCGGGTCGGTGACGCCTTCGCGTTCCACGACGGCCAGCGCGTCGCCCACGGCCGCGCCGATCGCCCAGCTCGGCAGGTTCTGCGCGGACGGGTAGATCGGCAGCAGCGGACGGGACAACTGGTGCGCCACCGAACTGCTCGCCGCGTTCGACAGGTCGACCGTGCCGTCGTCGTCGAGCTCGACGTCGTCGCCGAGCACCGCGTACTGCGGGAACGTCAGCTGCGGCTTGCCCTGGTAGAGCGAGACCTTGCCCGCGAACATCGCGTGCACGCCGACGCGCAACTGCTTGTCGACCCACGGGGCGCTGAACCACGTCAGCGACAACCGGGTGCGGCCGTCGGTGATGCGAACCTCGGTGATGAAGCCGCGTTTCTGCCGCATGCGACGGGTCGACACCGACTCGACCCGCGCGATGACCGTGACCTGTTCGCCCTGCTGGAGCGCGCCGAGGTCGCTGATCTCGCCGCGGTCCTGCAGCCGGCGCGGGAGGTGGTTCACCAGGTCGCCGACGGTCTCGATGCCGAACGCCTTGCGCAGGACGTCGAGCATGTTCTTGTACTTGCGAGGCGGCTTGACCACCTCGACCAGCGGCCGGTCCAGGACGTCGTCGCTCACTCGACGCCCACCAGCACCGGGGAGTCGAGGTGTGGACCGACGTCGCGGACCTCGACGTCGAGGTGGTCGCCGAGGGCGTGCACGTGGTCGGCGAGGTGCGCGGCGAGGCCGGCGGCGTCGGTGCGGTGCAACAGGGTGACCAGTTCGCCACCCGCGGCGAGCAGCCGGTCGAGCAGGCGCCGCGCGACCTCGGTGTCGTCGGCGCCGATGACCGCGATCTCGTCACCGAGCAGACCGAGGACGTCACCCGCGTGCGCCACCCCGACGATCGTGAGGGCGTCACCCGCTGCCACGCCGAGCGACGCGTGCCGACACCCCGCGGCGGCCTCGGCCATCGCGACGGTGTCGTCGACCCCGCGGCGGGACGGGTCGTGCACCGCCACCGCGGCGAGGGCCTGCACCAGCGCCCGCGCCGGCACGACCGTGACCCCCGCCGTCCGGTCGGCGTGCCGCATGGCGGCGGTGATGGCGGCCTCGCCGACGGCCACCACGACCAGCTCGCCGGCCGGGAACTCCTCGCCCGGGCCGAGCACGGTGACCTCGAGATCGCGGAAGAGACCTCGAGCGGGGTGCAGGTCGTCGCCCGCGGCGACGACGGCGACCCGCCGGCCGTCGGCCTGCCTCGCGGGACGGACGGTCTCCGCGAACCGGGTGACCCGCACCTGGGACATCGCCCCGCCGTGGGCGACCCCGGCGGCACCGGCCTCGACGGCCGCCCCGACGTCGTCGACGTGGACGTGCACCGCCCACGCGCCCGCACCGTCGTCGGCGAGGACCAGGGAGTCGCCGAGCGGGCGCAGCCGGTCGGCGAGCGCACCGATGACGTGCGGGGCGTCGGCGTCCGGCGGCAGCTCGAGCAGGTACTGCACCTCGTAGGCGGGGCCTCCGGCCGAGCCGGCGTGGACGAGCTCGGCCGGGACACCGCCGCCCGCCGTGACCGGCGCCAGCGGTACCCCCGACAGGACGTCCGCGAGCGCCTCGAGGACCAGCACCAGACCGTCGGCTCCGGCGTCGGCCGCGCCCGGCGAACCCGGGGCCGGGCGCTCGAGCGCGGCGCGGGCTGC
>NZ_JBTJEQ010000063.1:0-21859 GCF_054456675.1 Jatrophihabitans sp. YIM 134969 | reverse complement strand
CCGCCCCGCGACGGCGCGCGCGCCGGCAGCGACCAGCGGGTGCGAGGTGTCGCCGTCGGCGACGTGGTCCTCGAGCTTGGCCGCGGCCAACGTCAGTGACACCGTCGCGGCGAGCGCGGCGGCCTCGCCCTGGGCCACGGAGGCCCGACGCATGCCCCGCAGCGCGCACGGGCCGGCGGCACGCCTGCGACCCCCGCCGGTACCGGTCTGGGCCTCGACGAGCGCGGAGATCGCGACCGCGTCGGTGTTGGTGACCAACCGGGCCGCGTGCCCGTGGCCGTCGCGCAGCGCGAGGCACAACCCGCACAGGTGCGCGACCCACGCGTCGATCAGGTCACCCGGCAGCCGGTGACGACACGGCCGCAGCATCCCGAACACCGGCGCATCCTCTCAGAGGTGGGACGAGCGCGTCAGGACTTCCCGCTCGGGGACCCCGCCTCCGGCCGTCCGACGCTGGCAGGATGACGGCGTGGCGGGCCCCGACCTCGCGAGCTTCCTCGCCGGTGTCACGCCGTTCGACGCGCTGGACCCGGACGATCTCGCGGCGGTGGTCGCCGCGGCCCGGGTGGAGGACCTGCGAGCCGGTGACGTCGCCACCACCGGGCTGCGGAAGGCGGCGTCGGACGTCTACGTCGTCGTGCGCGGCGAGGTCGACGTGTGGGACGACGTCGAGCGCAGCGGCGGCCCCCCGGATTCGCGGGTGGGCGTCGGTGGACTGTTCAGTCCCGCGGCGGTCCTCTCGGGGCCGTCGCTGGGCCCGTACGCCGTCGCGGTGGGGGAGGCGACCGTCGTCGCCGTGCCCGCGCCCCTGCTGGCCCCCGCTCTGGCCTCACGCCGGGGCGCGGCGTTCGTGGCCGAGCACGTGTCCTCGGCCCGCCGCCGCGCCGCGGTGGGCGCGCGGTACAGCCGGGTCGACGACCTCGTCGTGACCCCGCCGGTCGTCGTCACCGCGGAGACCCCCCTGGCGGAGGTCGCCCGCCGGATGACCGCCGGCGGCGTGGGGTGCGCCGCCGTGGCGCTGCCGGGCGGCGGCCACGGCCTGGTGACCGACGAGCTGTTGCGACGGCGGGTGCTGGTCGAGGGGCGTCCGGCGTCGACCCCGGCGGGTGCGGTCGTCAGCGGCGTCGCCCCCACGGCCGTCACGGGGGAGTCGGCCGACGAGGCCCTGCTGCGCCTGCTCGAGGCCGGGACCGACCACCTGCTCGTGACCGACCCCGCCGGCGTGGTCCGCGGCGTGGTCGAGCCGCGCGACTTCCTGGTCTCGCCCGCGGCGGCCGGCGTCACGCTGCAGGAACAGGTGCGGCGCGCGGAGACCGCAGAGGACCTGGTGACGTACACGGCGGGGCTGCCCCCGCTGCTGGCCGATCTGCTCGCCCGCGGCATGGGTCCCGAGAAGGTCGTGGCCGTCCACTCCGCGGCGCTCGACACCACGGTCCGGCGGGCGTTGACGCTGGTGTTCGCGGATCGTCCCGGCCTCTCGCCGGACGCCTTCACCTGGCTGTCGCTGGGCAGCAACGGCCGCCGCGAGGCGGTGCCGAGCTCCGACGTCGAATCGGCCGTCGTGTTCGGCGGGGACGTCGACCCGGAGGAGTTCCCGGCGTACCGCGAGGCGTTCGCCGCCGTGCACGACCTGCTCGCGGCGTGCGGGTTCACGGTCGACGACCACGGCGCGACGGCGTCCTCGGCCGGGTTCGCCCGCACCGCCGGGGCCTGGCGGACCGCGCTCGACTCGTGGCGGCTCACGCCGGAGGCGCCGCACCACGCCGCGATGTTGTCGCTCCTGCTCGACAGTCGCCCCGTGCACGGTGACGCCGGCCGTCTGCCCCTCGCGGCGCTGGTGCGGGACCTGCGCGCCGACGAACGAGCGATGCGGCTCCTGCTGCAGGAGTCGCTGTCGCACCGGTCACGGGTGCGCTCGCTGCGCGACGTGTTCGGACGCCGGGTGGAGTCTTTCGACGTCAAGACGAATGCCGTGGTGCCCGCCGTGAACCTCGCCCGGTGGACGGCGATCGCCGTGGGCAGCACGGACCTGTCGACCACCCACCGGCTGCGGGCCGCCGGGGGATCACCGTTGCTCACCACGGACCAGGCCGACACCCTCGTCGAGGCGTTCGCAGTGCTGCAGGCGCTGCGCCTGCGCTACCAGGTGGTCCAACTGCGCCGGGGCCGACGCGCCACCGACGTGTTCACGTTGGCCGAGGTGTCGCCGATCGACCGCAGTGTGCTCGCGCAGGCGGTCCGGGAGATCGCCGAGGCGCAACGACGCATCGGAGCGCTGGTCGAGACGACGCCACCGAGCCTCTGGAGCGCGGGCGTCACGCCCGCGCCGTGACCAGCCAGGCGGCGAGGGGGAAACGCAGGGCGCCGTCGACCACGTGGGAGCGCAGGTCGGCCCGCACCTCGTCCAGGCGCGCCGCCCACCCCTGCGGCCCGAGTTCGGGTTCGAGCAACGTGCGCGCGGTCCGGCCGCTGGAGGTGGCCATGATGACCCGCAGCCGTTCCTCCACGCCGTCACTGTCGGGCGTGCTCTGGTCGGCGACGGCGTCGAGCGCGGCCACGTCCACACCGCTCCACCCGGCGTCGGCGAGGACCGCCCGGACGCGGTCGGGGTCCGCGAAGCCCATCGGGCCGGGCACGCCCTCGACCGGGAGCACGGCGTCGGCCCGCCCACCCGCCAACGCGAGCTGACCCAGCGTGAACATCGGGTTCTCGGCCAGACCGCGCCAGCACACGAACGCGAGCCGGCCGCCGGGAGCGGTGGCCGTGCGGATGTTGGCGAACGCCGCGACCGGGTCCGGGAAGAACATGACCCCGAGGCGGGACACGACGACGTCGAAAGGTCCGCCGAGGGAGGGGGCGGCGAGGTCCGCGGTCTGGGCGTCGGTGGCCACAACCGTTGCACTCGACACCCGTTGCTGCGCGGCCGCGACCATCGCGGGCGCGATGTCGACCCCGGTCGTAGCGGCGCCGGACTCGACCGCTGCAGCGAGCAACGTTCCGGTGCCACAGCCGACGTCGAGGACCCGCGCCCCGGGGCGGATGCCGGCCGCGTCGAGGACGGCCGTGGTGAACGCCGTGAACAACCGGTCGAACGTGGCCTCTTCGGCGACCCACTCGGCGGCACGTTCGTCGTCCCAGCCCTCGGGCGCGGGTCGGCCGAGCAGGGCGTCGAGCAGGCCGGCCTCGGCGCGCAGGCGGTCGGCGGCGTCGGGGTTACGGGCGGCGACCGCATCGGCCGCCCGGCGCCGGTCGTCGGCCTCGGCCGCGACGAGCGCGACGGCGTCGTCCTCACCGATCTCGTGGCGGTCGACCTCCGCGGCGCCCGCGCCCACCACGGAGGCCTCGAGAGCGCCCGCCCGGACGTCGCCCGCTCCGACGGCACCCGCGTTGTCGAGCGCGGCCAGCGCGGACCGGTAGACGGCGAGGGCCGCCCGGTCACGGGTCTCCATCGCGGCGGCGACGGCGTCCTGCAGGCGCGCGCGGACGGTCGGGTGGCTGGTCACGGTGCCATCCTCACCGCGGCGTCCAGCGCGATGTCGAACAGGGCGGCCCGCGCCCCACCGGCCGTCGTCCACCCCCGGTGGTCCCAGTCGTCGCCGGCGAGGGAGTCGCCCGCCATGAGCAGGTGCCCGTACCGCACGCCCCGGACCCGGGCGATCGCGATGAGCGCCGACGCCTCCATCTCGACCGTCACGCAGGCCTCGGCGACGCGGCGGGCGGTGCGGGCCCGTGTCTCGCGGAACAGGGCGTCGGTGGTCCAGCTCCGGCCGACGAGGTGGGCCACACCGGCGTCCTCGAGGGTGCTCACCAACGTCGTGACGACGTCGGGGTCCGCGTCGACGACGCGTCCGGGTGCGAGGTAGTGCAGGGAGGTTCCCTCGTCCCGCACGGCCGAGTCGACGACCACGGCGTGGCCGAGGACCAGATCCGGCAGCAGCGCACCCGCGCCGCCGCACGCGACCACGTCACGGGCGCCGAGGGCCACGAGTTCCTCCAGCGTGATGGCGGCCATCGGCGCGCCCACCCCGGGGTTGACGACGGCGACGCGGTGGCCGCGGTGCTCGAGGGTCCAGACCGTCGTACGGCCGTTCTCGCTGACCAACTCGGTCAGGTGGGTCGCCCCGTGGGTGTCGGCGAGGGCAGCGACCACCTCGTGGAACCAGCACAGCACGACCGTGGCGGGGAGGTCGACGCCGCGGGGGACGACCCGCTCGGGCGTCAGGACGCCGGGGGAGTCGAGGTCGTCCTCGAGCAGGGGCAGGTCGGCGGACGTCACGCCGGGAGCCTGCCACCCCAGTCGCACGGCAGTCTCCGGAACTCGAGCGCAACCCGCACGGCGTGTGGTCGTTGTGAAGTGTGGGCGGTTCGTGCAGGACCGCCCTCCCTCCAGCGAGATCCCCCGGACGGAAGAGGTACGGACGTGACGGTCGCCGAGATGAGTCGGTTCCAGGACCAGGCGCACGGCGAGGACCACGACTACGACATCGGGTCGCCGCACCTCACCCACCCGCAGTTGCGCTCGGAGATCGTCCGGCGCCTGCGGGGACTGGTGGCCGAACGGGTCGCCGCCACCGGCAGTGCGCGCGTGCTCGAGATCGGGGCGGGTCACGGCTCGTTCACCGACCACCTGCTGGCGTTCGGCGCCGAGGTGACCGCCACCGAGATGAGCGCCGCCAGCGCCGAGCACCTGCAGGCGCGGTACGCGGCCAACCCCCGTGCTCGCGTGGTCCACGACCCCGACGGCGACGCCGCGTCCGCGCTGGGGGAGCGCTTCGACCTCGTCGTGGCAGCGTCCGTCCTGCACCACATCCCGGACTACCTCGCCGCGGTCCGGACGTGGGCCGACGTCACCGCGCCCGGCGGCACGTTCTTCTCGGTCGCCGACCCGCTGCTGTACTCCGAGGTCGGCACCTGGGCCCACCGGTTGCAGTGGGGCGCCCACTACGCGTGGCGGCTCGGGCAGCCGGGCCAGCTCGCGGCCGCCCGGAACCTGCTGCGGCGCACCCGCCGCGGCGTCGACGAGACGCAGGAGTCGGACATGGTCGAGTACCACGTCCTGCGCGACGGCGTCGACCACGTGAGCCTCACCGCCCAACTGCGCGAGGACTTCCCCGACGTCGAACTCTGGCGTTACTGGTCGACCCCGAGCCCGACCTTCCAGGCCCTCGGTGAGCGTGCCGGTCTGCAGACCAACTTCGCCGTGACGGCGCGGGGTCGGCGCGGCTGAGGGGTCGGTGGTCGGCGCGGTCAGGGGAGACTCATCCGGCGCTCGCTCCACCCGCCCTCGCGAACGCCACCTGACATAATGTCGATTATCGGCGTTGGGTATCCGTTCCTGGAGGGGCGGAGAACCACACGTGACGCTGCCGTTCGAACCGCTCGCGTCCCTGCTCCTCCGTGGCTGCGATCGGCCTGGGTCTGACCAGCCGCCCCTGACGGGTGATGCGAACCGGCGGAGGCCTTCCGGGGTCTCCCGGCGCTCCCGTGTCTCGGCGGCGACGACGGACCCCTGACTCGTCTCCCGCCCTCGAGAGGCTCAGGTCGCCGGGGGCGCCCCCGACGCCGGATGTCGCGGGTGGAGAGCCGCGACCTGACATGACGTGCGGACGGGCGGGAGTGCGACGGCCGCTCGGAGGGCACGCCGTTGCGGCGTCAGGGTGAGACGTACGCCGCGAGGTGCTCGCCGGTGAGGGTCGACCGTGCCGCGACCAGCTCCGCGGGCCGCCCCTGGAAGACCACCTGACCACCGTCGTGGCCGGCGCCCGGTCCGAGGTCGATGATCCAGTCGGCGTGCGCCATGACGGCCTGGTGGTGCTCGATGACGATCACCGAGGTCCCGGAGTCGACGAGGCGGTCGAGCAACGCGAGCAGGGTGCCGACGTCGGCGAGGTGCAGACCGGTGGTGGGCTCGTCGAGCACGAAGACCGTGCCCTTCTCCCCCATCTCCGAGGCCAGCTTCAGGCGCTGCCGCTCCCCGCCCGACAACGTGGTGAGCGGTTGGCCGATGGTCAGGTAGCCCAGGCCGACGTCGACGACGCGGCGCAGGATCGCGTGGGCGGCGGGAGTCCGGGCCTCGCCCGCCGCGAAGAACTCCACGGCCTCGGATGCGGGCATCGCGAGCACCTCGCTGATGTCCCGCCCGCCGAAGGTGTACTCGAGGACGTCGGCCGAGAACCGCTTGCCCTCGCAGACCTCGCACGTCGTGGCGACGCCCGCCATCATGGCGAGGTCGGTGAACACGACCCCGGCGCCGTTGCAGTTCGGGCAGGCGCCTTCGGAGTTGGCGCTGAACAGGGCGGGCTTGACCCCGTTGGCCTTGGCGAACGCCTTCCGGATCGGGTCCAACAACCCCGTGTACGTCGCGGGATTGCTGCGCCGTGAGCCTCGGATGGGGCTCTGGTCGACGGTCACGACGCCCTCACGCGACGACACCGACCCGCGCACCAGCGAGCTCTTGCCCGAGCCGGCCACGCCGGTGAGCACGACGAGCACACCGAGCGGGATGTCGACGTCGACGTCGCGCAGGTTGTTCTCCGACGCCTTCCGGACCTCGAGCACACCGGTGGGTTCGCGCACCGTGTCCTTGAGCGTGGCGCGGTCGTCCAGGTGCCGGCCGGTCACCGTGCCACTGCGGCGCAGCTGGCCCACGGTGCCCTCGAAACACACGGTGCCGCCGGCGGTCCCGGCACCGGGCCCCAGGTCCACGACGTGGTCGGCGATCGCGATCGCCTCCGGCTTGTGTTCGACGACGAGCACGGTGTTGCCCTTGTCGCGCAGTTGGAGCAGCAACTCGTTCATCCGGGCGATGTCGTGTGGGTGCAGGCCGACCGTCGGTTCGTCGAACACGTAGGTGACGTCGGTCAGCGCCGACCCGAGGTGCCGGATCATCTTCGTGCGTTGGGCCTCGCCTCCGGACAGCGTGCCCGCCGGCCGGTCGAGCGACAGGTACCCCAACCCGATCTGCACGAACGCCTCGAGGGTGTCGCGCAACGCGGCCAGCAGCGGCGCCACCGACGGTTCGGACAGCCCGCCCACCCACGCGGCGAGGTCGGTGATCTGCAGGGCGCAGGCGTCGGCGATGCTGACCCCACCGATGGTCGAGGACCGGGCGGCTTCCGAGAGTCGGGTGCCGTGGCACTCGGGGCAGGTCTGGAAGGTCACGGCCCGCTCGACGAACGCACGGACGTGCGGCTGCAACGAGTCGACGTCCTTGGACAGCATCGACCGCTGGATCTTCGGGATCAGGCCCTCGTACGTCAGGTTGATGCCGTCGACCTTGATCTTGGTCGCGTCCTTGTAGAGGAGGTCGTTCAGCTCGCGTCGCGTGTACTTCGCGATGGGCTTCGCGGTGTCGAAGTACCCGGACCCCTTGAAGATGCGGCCGTACCAGCCGTCCATCGTGTAACCCGGCACCTTGAAGGGGCCGTCGTCCAGCGACTTGTCGGCGTCGTAGAGCGCGGTGAGGTCGATGTCGTTGACCGCGCCGCGACCCTCGCAGCGTGGGCACATCCCGCCCGTCACGCTGAAGCTGCGACGCTCCTTCACCTGCTGCCCGTGCCTCTGCACGGTCACCGCACCCGCGCCGCTGATGGAGGCGACGTTGAACGAGTACGCCTGCGGCGAGCCGATGTGGGGCTCCGCCAGCCGACTGAACAGGATCCGCAGCATCGCGTTGGCGTCGGTGGCGGTCCCGACCGTCGAGCGCGGATCGGATCCGATCCGTTGCTGGTCGACGATGATGGCGGTGGTGAGGCCCTCGAGCACGTCGACCTCGGGCCGCGCGAGCGTGGGCATGAAGCCCTGCAGGAAGGCGCTGTAGGTCTCGTTGATCAGTCGCTGCGACTCCGCGGCGATGGTGCTGAACACCAGCGAGCTCTTGCCGGAGCCCGAGACACCGGTGAACACCGTGAGCCGCCGCTTGGGCAACTCGATGCTCACGTTGCGCAGGTTGTTCTCTCGCGCCCCGACCACACGGATGAGGTCGTGACGGTCGGCGTCGCGGGTCACGGGGGCATGGTGCCACGGGGCGGGCACCTGTGGGGATCGGATGAACCCGAGCTTCCATTCCCTGGAATGGAGTCCGTGCTACCGTCGGTCCGGTCAGAACCATTCCGTGGAATGCACATCGAGGAGGGACGTGACCGGTCTGCGGCTGGTGTTCGACCGGCTCGTCCGGTTCGAGACCGAGTTCTACAACGGCATCGACGCGCGCCTTCGTGCTGAGCACGATCTGACCCTCGGTCGTTTCGAGACCATGGCCGTCATCGACCGGACACCGGACTGCCGGGTCCAGGACATCGCCGATGCCCTGGCCATCTCGATCGGCGCGGCCAGCAAGGTCACCGACCGGGTCGAGGCGGCCGGGCACTGCCGGCGCCGCGCCCACCCGGGCGACGGCCGGTCGTCGATCGTCGAGTTGACCACGGCCGGACGCCGTGTGTTCTCCCGTGCGGGCGAGACGTTCGACGACGAACTGCGTCGCCGCCTGGCCGATCCCCTCTCCCCCACCGCTCTCGAGCGGTTCACCCAGACCCTGGCGACGCTGCGCGCCGCCCACCAGCAGGAGGACACCCGGTGACGACCATGCGCGCCGTCGTCCTCGACGCCCCCGGGCCCGTCGAGGCACTCACGATCCGCGACCTGCCCGTCCCCACCCCGCAACCCGGGTGGGTGCTCGTGCGTGTCGAGGCGTTCGGTCTCAACCGCAGCGAGCTGCAGACCCGGCGTGGCCTGGCCGCCGAGGTCACCTTCCCGCGCGTGCTCGGCATCGAAGCGGTCGGAACCGTTGCGCAGTGCCCCGGTGGTGAGTTCGCCGAGGGTCAGCAGGTCGTGGCCATGATGGGCGGGATGGGCCGCCGGTTCGACGGCGGCTGGGCCGAGTACACCTGCGTGCCCGCGTCGCAGGTCATCGCCTTCCACAGCGAGCTGCCGTGGAGCACGATCGGTGCCGTCCCCGAGATGCTGCAGACCTGCCACGGGTCGCTCACAGTCGGGCTCGACGTCCGTGCCGGTCAGACCCTGCTCATCCGCGGCGGTACATCCTCGATCGGTCTGACCACCGCGGGCCTCGCGAAACGACGCGGGCTCACCGTGTTCGCCACGACCCGCAACCCCGACCGGGCCCGGGTCCTGCGCGACGCCGGCGTCGACGAGGTGGTGGTGGACGACGGCGCCGTGGCCGCGCGGGTGCGGGCCCTGCGACCGGACGGCGTGGACGCCGCCCTGGAACTGGTCGGGACGCCCACCCTGCCCGACACCCTCGCCGCCACCGGCGTGCACGGCACGGTGTGCTTCACCGGGTCGCTCTCGGACGTCTGGACCATCCCGGACTTCTACCCCGGCTCGATCCCCAACGGGGTGCGGCTGACGTCCTACGGCGGCGACGCGTCGGACCTGCCGCCCGACGTGCTGCAGGACTTCCTGGACGGCGTGGCCGCCGGCTCGGCGTCGGTGCCGATCGACCACGTCTACCGGTTCGACGAGATCGTCGAGGCCAGCCGGGTCATGGACGAGGGTCGGGCCACCGGCAAGCTCGTCGTCACGACCCGCTGAGCGCCCTGACCCGACCCGAACGGCGGTCGAAACCCCTACGAACACGGGCGAAACGGCACGAACCTGCAGCGTCAGCTTCATGCCAGGGCGGCCCCGTGGACCCCTGACCTCGGCGGTGGCAACGTCCGGGTCCACGGTTGACAGCGCTGTCATGGAGACGGTGGCGGACCGTCGTCGGAAGGTCGTCGATGCCCCCGTTCCACCTGCCCCCCGCCCGACGCCGCACCGCGGCCCTGGCCCTCGTCCCCACGTCCGTCGTGGCGGTCGTCGCGGCCACGCTCGCGGCCGCCGGCCCCGCCGGCGCCGCGCCCGTCTACGTCGCGGACCCCGCGAACCTCGTCAACCCGATCATCGGGACCTCCGGTGCGGTCGACGACTTCCCCGGTGCGGACGTGCCGTTCGGCATGGTCCAGTTCAGCCCGGACACGCCGAGCCGCCCGGCCGGCGGTGGCTACGAGTACGACGACGACGCGGTGACCGGCTTCAGCCTGACCCACATCAGCGGGCCCGGTTGCCCCGCGGCGGGTGACGTCCCGCTGCTCCCGGTCGCGGGCGCCGTGCCCGCGAACCCGGACGCCGCGACCCTCCCCCTGGACCACACGAAGGAGCAGGCGACGGCGGGGAGGTACCAGCTCACCGGCGGGGGCGTCACGACCGCGCTCACCACCACGACGCGCAGCGGGATGGCCCGCATCAGCTACCCCGCGGGCCAGCAGCAGAACCTGTTGCTCAAGCTCTCGGACAGCGCGGCCGGAACCGACGCCACCCACGTGCAGTTCGTCTCCTCGACCGAGATCACCGGTTCGGTCACCAGCGGCCACTTCTGCGGCGCGAGCGACGTCTACACCCTGTTCTTCGACATCACCTTCGACCGGGCGATGTCCGCCTCGGGCACCTGGCAGGGCGGCGCGAACGTCGCAGCCGGGAAGCGTGAGCAGGACGTCACCGGTCGGTTCACGCCGTCGACCGCCACCCGCACCGAGCAGTCGGACGGCACGGCGACCCCGCGGGTCCACCCGACGGCCGGCGCTTCCGTGTCCAAGGCGGCGCAGCCGCCGGTCACGGGTGCCAGCGGTGCGTACGCGTCCTTCGCCGCGTCCACGACGCCGCTGCAGGCCAAGGTCGGCATCTCCTACGTCAGCGCGGCGGGCGCCAAGGGCAACCGCACGGCGGAGAACCCCGGCTGGAACTTCGACAGCGTCGCCACCGCCGCCCACAAGGCGTGGAAGGCGCAGCTGGCGAAGATCCAGGTCGGCGGCGGGAAGCAGGTGGACCAGCAGATCTTCTACACGGCGCTCTACCACGCGTTGCTGCACCCGAACGTCGTGAGCGACAGCAACGGTCGGTACGCGGGGTTCGACGGCCAGACCCACACCGCCGCCGCGGGCCACGTCGAGTACGGCAACTACTCCGGCTGGGACATCTACCGCAGCCAGGTGCAGCTCGCCGCGATGGTCGCCCCGCAGCAGACGAGCGACTCGATCCGTTCGATGCTCGACCAGTACGACCAGACCGGGCAGCTGCCGAAGTGGGCGCTGAACAACGGGGAGAGCTACGTGATGGTCGGCGACCCGGCCGATCCCATCATCGCCGACGCCTACGCGTTCGGCGCCCGTGACTTCGACACGGCGAAGGCCCTGAAGGCCATGGTGCGCGAGGCGCAGGTGGCGAACAACGTGCGACCGGCGCTGGCGCAGTACCTGAGCAAGGGTTACATCCCGAACGACGGCCAGTACGGCTGCTGCAACTTCTACGGGGCGGTCTCGACCCAGCAGGAGTACAACACCGCCGACCACGCCATCTCCACCTTCGCCGCTGCACTGGGCAACGGTTCGACCGCGAGCACGTTCGCGGCGCGCGCGAACAACTGGCAGAACGTCTTCAACCCGGCGTCGGGCTACCTGCAGCCGAAGCTCGCGAACGGGCAGTTCGTGCCGGGCTTCGTGCCGGGGACCTCGAACGGGTTCGTCGAGGGCAACAGCTACCAGTACACGCCGATGGAACCGTTCGACGTCAAGGGACTGGCGCTCGCCGACGGCGGCAACGCCGCGTGGATCGCCAAGCTCGACGGCCTGACGACCAAGCTGCACAACGGGGACTCCTCGAACGCCGACTTCGGCAACGAGCCCAGCATCGAGATCCCGTGGGAGTACGACTACGTCGGCGCGCCGTACCGGACCCAGAAGGTGGTGCGCGACATCCAGCAGCAGATCTTCCCCGCCGCACCGGCGGGCATCGCCGGCAACGACGACCTCGGCACCATGAGTGCCTGGTACGTCTTCTCGGCCCTGGGGTTCTACCCGGAGACGCCCGGCACCGCCGACCTCGCGCTCGGTAGCCCGGTCTTCCCCGCCGCGCTGGTGCACCTGCCGAGCGGCGGGAGCCTCACGATCACGGGCGACGGCGCGGCGACCGACGCCCCGTACGTGCAGTCGGCGACGCTCAACGGGTCGTCGTGGACGCACGCCTACCTCAAGCCGAGCGTGGTCAGCCAGGGCGGTGCCCTCGCGTTCCAGCTCGGTACGACGCCGAACACGACCTGGGCCGGCAAGGCGTCCGACGCACCGCCGTCGGACACCGCGGGTCTGCTCCCGGCGCTGGGCTACACGACCGAGTCGTCGGCGATCACGACGCCCGGCGGCGACGTCGACGTGACGGTCGGGGCCCGCAGCCTGTCCGGCACGCAGCAGGTCACCTGGACCGCCCACCCGGCGTCAGGCGTCGGCGGCGGGGTCACGAACGGCACGATCCAGTCGACCCCGAAGCACGACGGCACCCAGCAGATCGGCTTCACCGCCCCGCAGGACGAGGGGCGCTACCTGGTGACGATCTCGTTCCAGACCGCCGACGGCACCGACCTGCCGGACGTGGTCGTGGAGATCGACGTCGCGAAGCCCGGTGAGCTCTGGCCGTTCTACAACAACGCCGGTATCGCGTCGGACGGCGCGTCGGGCCAGGCCGACTTCGACGGTGACGGCTGGGCGTACTCGCAGCAGGCGCTGGCCGCCGCGGGCGTGCACCCGGGCGACACCGTCAGCGCGCAGGGGGTCGACTTCACCTGGCCCGCCACCGCGCCGGGCGATCTGGACAACATCGAGGCGGGCGGGCAGACCATCCCGCTCGTCGCGGTGGCCGGCGCGACCAAGGTCGGCATCCTCGGCTCGGCGAGCAACGCCGATCCGGGGGCGCAGGGCCAGGCGACGGTGACCTACACCGACGGCTCGACCTCCACGGTCACGTTGGGGTTGTCGGACTGGACGCTCGGTGCGGGGGCTCACGATCCCTCGTACGGCAACGGCATCGTGGCCCAGACGCCCTACCGCGACACCACGAACGGTGACAAGCAGACCGTGGACACGTTCGTCTTCGCCGCGACCGCCGACCTCACGGCCGGCAAGACGGTGAGCAGTGTGACCCTGCCCGACACCGTGAGCAGCGGGCAGTTCCACGTGTTCGCCGTCGCGGTGAAGTAGCGACCCGGCTCGGGATCGCCCGCTAGCGGCGGGTGATCCCGAGCCGTCGCGCCTCCGGCAGCCAGGAGGTGAAGAACTCGCCGATCACGGCGTCGAAGAACTCCGTGTCGGTCATGGCCAGGGTGTCGGAGTACTCGACCAGCCCGACGTTGTCGACGACCCGGTTGCCCATCGTGTCGAGCTTGGCCATGAAGTCCGGCTTGTAGCCCAGGCCGATGAACTGCCAGAACACCGGGCGCGACGCGGACTCGAGCACCAGTTTGGTGGTCAGCGACTTGTCCGCCGGGGCGCCGTCGGTCACGAACAACACCAGCTTCGG
Source organism: Jatrophihabitans sp. YIM 134969 (assembly GCF_054456675.1). NCBI lineage: Bacteria > Bacillati > Actinomycetota > Actinomycetes > Jatrophihabitantales > Jatrophihabitantaceae > Jatrophihabitans > Jatrophihabitans sp. YIM 134969. The sequence continues at coordinate 8,515 of NZ_JBTJEQ010000063.1, read as the reverse complement.
GGGCGCGTCCTTCTCGGCCTCGAGGTCGACGCCCTTGCGTCCGAACAGCCCACGCTTCTTCTTCGCGCCGCCGTCGAGGATGGCCTGGATCGGCGGGGCGTAGTTGGTCGCGCCCATCTTCTTGCCCTCGGCCCAGGCGTCGACGACACCGCGGTGGTTGTCGCGGTCCACGAGCACCGGCGGGAACGGCCCGGCGTGGAAGAAGTGCACCGGCACCACGCCGTCGTCGTCGAGGCCCGACAGCGACAGCGCCAACGCGCGCTCGACGACGGTCTGCACCTCGCTGGGGCCGCCGTCGGGCGCGGGCTTGAACCGCGGCCGCATGCTGCCGGAGAAGTCGATCGCGATCTCGACCTGGGCCGTGAGTTCGCCCAGGTCGATGCCCCTGGCCTGCTCCTTCTTCAGCAGGCTGACCAGCGATTCCTGTGCACTCTCGGTGCGCTTCTCGAGGGAGACCGTCACGCCGGACCACCCTAGCCAGCCCGGGAACACGCTCGTGGTCGCACTGCGCGGGCGGCGATCGCCCCGTACCTTCGGGGCATGTCCCGGCGCCCTCCGACCGCCGCCGCGCGTCGCCGGCACCGCCGGTGGGCACTCACCGGTGGCGCCGCTGCCGTGGTGGTCGTCGCCGCCGCGGCGGCTGCAGGCATCGCGATCGCCGCGCCGTCGTCGTCGGGTGCCGACGACCCGTCCACGAGCGTCCCGACGGGGAGCATCGCCTTCCCGGAGGTCACCCCTCCCACCAGTCCTCCCGCCACCCCTCCCGCTGGTGGCAGTTCGCGGATCCAGCTCGGAGCGGGCGGCTTCACCGTGTTGCCGACCGAGGCGTCGACCTGGGTGGCGCGCAACCCCGGTGACGCGCGGATGCCGGTCATCCGCGACCGCATCGCCACCAAGGCCTCGGCCCTCTGGCTGACCGGCGACGAGAGCTACGGCAACCTGTCGTACGCGGTGTCGCAGGCGCAGCGGAACGACGGCACGCTCACGTTGACGCTCTACAACATCCCGGGGCGCAACGACGGTCTCACCGGCCCCACGGACGTCACCCCGGCGCAGTACCGCTCGTTCATCGACCGGGTGGTGACGACCCTCGGCTCGACCCGCGCGGTGGTGGTGGTCGAGCCCGACGCGTTGTGGTTCGTCGACCGCCAGACCCCGCCCGGCACGCAGGCGTACACCGACCGGATGGCGCTGTTGAACTACGTCGTCGACTCCTTCCGCGCCCACGCTCCCCGCTCCTACGTCTACCTCGAGGCCGGGACGTCGTCGCAGTCGGTCACGCCGCAGCGGATGGCGCAACTGCTGCGGGCGGCCGGTGTGGCGAAGGCCGCGGGGTTCGCGGTCGACGTGAGTTCGTTCGGACCGGAAGGGCCGATCACCGCCTGGGCAGGCGGGATCCGGTCCGCCCTGGCGTCGCTCGGCGTGTCCGACGCGCACTACGTCGTGGACACCTCGCGCAACGGCAACCCCTCGTGGGACTACACGTGGTGCAACCCGTCCGCGCGCAAGATCGGGTTCACGCCCGGGCTCGCGAACGGTGCGGACGGCCGGGACGCGAACCTCTGGATCAAGCAGCCGGGGACGTCCGACGGCAACTGCGGCAACGGTCCGGGCAGCTACGGGGGGCAGTTCCTGCCGCAGGTGGCCTACGACCAGGCGAGCTGACCCGCCCTCCCGCACGTCTGGGACAGTCGCTCGGTGAGCACCCGGCGCGTCAGCGCGCGCAGCGACGTCGCGCCCTTCCACGTCATGCGGGTCTTCGCGGCGGCCGAGGCGCGTCGGGCCGACGGGCTGCCGGTCTACGACCTGTCCGCGGGGCAACCCTCGACCCCGGCACCGCTGCCCGCACGGGAGGCCGCGGCGCTCGCCCTCGGCGCCGACCGGCTCGGCTACACCGGCGCCCTCGGGCTCCCGGCGCTGCGTGAGGCGATCGCGATGCGGTACGGGCAGGTGTACGGCGTGGAGGTCACGCCGGAGGCGGTGGCGGTCACGACGGGCTCGTCGGGCGGGCTCACCGTGGCGTTCCTCGCCGCCTTCGACGCCGATGACTCCGTGGTGCTGACCCGGCCGGGCTACCCGGCCTACCGGAACGTGCTGCTGGCGCTGGGGTGTGAGGTCGTCGAGGTGCCGCTGCGACCGGACGCCCGGCTGACGGTCGCCGACCTCGAGGCGCTGCCGGAGCCGCCCGCCGGGCTGGTGGTGGCGAGTCCGGCCAACCCGACCGGGACGATGGTCACGCCGGATTCGCTCGCCGAGATCGTGCGGTGGTGCGACGCCCACGACGTGCGCCTGGTCAGCGACGAGATCTACCACGGCATCGGGTACGGCCCGAGGGCGTCGACCGCGTGGGAGACGTCGCGGACCCCGATCGTCATGAACTCGTTCTCGAAGTACTTCTCGATGACCGGGTGGCGCATCGGCTGGTTGCTGCTGCCCGACGAACTGCGTGGCCCGGTCGACACCCTCGCCGCCAACGCCACCATCTGTCCGCCGGCGCTGTCGCAGTACGCCGCGCTCGGAGCGTTGTCCCCCGCAGCGGTTCCCGAGCTCGAAGCCAACGTGGCCCGGTACGCCGAGAACCGCGCGATGCTGCTGGAACGGCTGCCGGCGATCGGACTCGACCGGCTCGCGCCCGCCGACGGCGCGTTCTACGTCTACGCCGACGTGTCGCGGTGGACGTCGGACTCCCTGACCTGGGCCGGATCGTTGCTGGATGCAACAGGGGTCGCCGTCGCTCCCGGCGTGGACTTCGACCTGGTCGACGGCGGCCGCTGGATCCGGATGTGTTTCGCGGGTGACGGCGGGGTGCTGGCCGAGGCCGTCGACGTGCTGGGGCGGTACCTCGCGTGAGTTGGTTCCGGCGGCCCGCGGTCAGACGACGCGGGTGCCGGACTCCCAGAGCGCCCAGGTGAGGGGCACACCTGGGCGGTAGGCGAGGTGGGCGGCGCTGGGGGCGTCGAGGACCAACAGGTCGGCGCGGGCGCCGGGCCGCACGACGCCGACGTCGTCGCGTCGCAGCGCGGCGGCCCCGCCCGCGGTGGCCGACCACACCGCCTCGGCGACGGTCATGTGCAGGTCACGCACGGCCAGGGCGATGCAGAACGGCACGTTGGTGGTGAACGACGTCCCGGGGTTGCAGTCGCTCGCGAGCGCGACGGTGACGCCGGCGTCGAGGAGGGCGCGGGCGTCGGGCCAGGGGCCGCGGGTGGAGAAGTCGGCGCCGGGGACCAACGAGGCCACGGTGCGCGACCCGGCGAGGGCGTCGACGTCGGCCGGCGCGAGGTGCACGCAGTGGTCGACGGACGCCGCGTCGAACTCGACCGCGACCGCGACGCCGGGACCGGGTGCGAGCTGGTTGCCGTGCAGACGCGGGGTCAGCCCGGCCGCGACCCCGGCTCGCAGGATCGTGCGGGTCTCGTCGGCGTCGAAGGCGCCGCGGTCGCAGAACACGTCGATCCACCGGGCGTGGGGGGCGCAGGCGACCAGCATGTCGCCGGCGACGAGATCGACGTACGCCGCGCGGTCGGACGCGTACTCCGGCGGGACGACGTGCGCACCGAGGAACGTGGTCTCGTCCGTGAGTTGTGTTGCCAGCTGCAACGATCGGGACTCGTCGGCGACGGTGAGGCCGTAGCCGCTCTTGATCTCCATCGTGGTGGTGCCCGACCGTCTCGCCTCCTCGCGGAGCGCGCGGGCGTGGGTCAGCAGGGCGTCGTCGGACGCGGCGCGGGTGGCGGCGACCGTGGTGCGGATCCCCCCGGCGGTGTAGGTCTCCCCCGCCATCCGGGCCGCGAACTCGGCGGCCCGGTCACCGGCGAACATCAGGTGGGCGTGGCTGTCGACGAACCCCGGCAGGACGGCCCGGCCCTCGACGTCGACGACGGCGTCGCAGTCCGGCGCCGCCGCGGACGGTCCGACCCACGCCACCCGCGACCCGTCGAGGACCACCGCGTCACCGTGGGACGCGTCGTCGTTCGTGGTGAGCTCACCGATGCCGGTGACCAGCACGCTGCTCACGGCGTCCGCACCGCGGCGATGGAGGTGCGCAGGGCGTCCGGGACGTCCTTCACGAGCGCGTGTTCGCGGTGCCGCACCACGAAGCGGCCGTCGACCACGACGTCGGTGACGTCGGCCGCGGTGGCGGCGTAGACGGCGGTGGCGAGGTCGGCGCCGCAGCCCGCGGTGCGCGGGGAGTCCAGGTCGACGGTCACCAGGTCGGCCCGTGCGCCCGCCTCGATGCGCCCGGAGTCCCAGCCGATGGCGCGGTGGCCGTTCGCACTCGCTGCCGCCCACAGCATCGGTGGGGTGAAGTGCCCGCGTTGTCCGGTGACGACCCGCTCCCCCGTCTCGACCGCCCGGGCCTCCTCGAACAGGTCGATGACGGCGTGACTGTCCGAACCCAGCGACAGCGGGCTGCCGGCGGCCTGGAGCGCCGCGCCGGGACCGATGCCGTCGGCGAGGTCGCGTTCGGTGGTCGGGCACAGGCACACCCCGGTGCCGCTCCCGCCGAGCAGCGCGATGTCCTCGCGGACGAGGTGGGTCGCGTGGACGGCGGTGGTACGGCGGCCGAGGACGTCGGTCTGGTGCAGCAACCCCGTGGGCGTCGAGCCGTACTCGGCCAGGCACGCCTCGTTCTCGGCCGGCTGCTCGGACAGGTGGATGTGCAGCGGGGCGTCGTGGCGGCGCGCCCACGCCGCGACCACCGGCAGCCCGGCGGCCGGGACGGCGCGGACCGAGTGGATGGCGGCGCCGACCTTGGCGTGCGGGCGGTGCAGCTCGGCCGCGAACCGGTCGGCCCGCTCCGCCCAGCCCTCGGCGGAGCCGTCGCCGAACCGGATCTGCGCACCCTGCAACGGTTCCCGCGCCCCGCCCCGCAGGTAGCAGGTGTCGAGCAGCGTGATGCGGATGCCGGCCCCGGCCGCCGCCTCGACGAGCGCCTCGGACATGGCGTTCGGCTCGGCGTACGGGGTGCCGTCCGGCTGGTGGTGGACGTAGTGGAACTCCCCCACCGCGGTGATGCCGGTGAGGGCCATCTCGGCGAACACCGCGCGGGCGAGGTCGTGGTAAGTCGCGGGGGTCAGCCGGGCGGCGATCTCGTACATGCCCGTCCGCCAGGTCCAGAACGTGCCGCGGCCGTCGGGCAGACGCGCTCGCAGTGCGCGGTGGAAGGCGTGGGAGTGGACGTTGGCCAGGCCCGGCAGCGTGAGACCGCGCAGTACCGACACCCCCGCCGGGGGCGCGGGGAAGCCGGTCTCGACCCGTTCGATGGTCGGCCCGGAGTCGGACGTGCTGACCAGGACGCCCGAGCGCACGGCGCCAGTCGGGAGCACCGCGTGTTCGAGCCAGAACGAGGTCACGAGGCAGCCGACCGCATGAGGGTGGCCAGGGCGTCGACGCCGGCCAGGCAGTCCGCGCGCTCGGCGTGCTCCTTGGGCGAGTGGGAGATCCCGGTCGGGTTGCGGACGAACAGCATCCCGCTCGGGACGACCCCCGCCAGGACCCCGGCGTCGTGCCCGGCGCCGGTCGGGACGACGGGAAGCTCGCCCAGCTCCCCGGCGAACCAGTCGAGGACCGCGCGCGGGAACTCCACCGCCGGCGACCGCGACTCCTGGGCCACCTCGACCGTGACCCCGTGCAACGATCCCGCCTCCTGCGCGGCACGGGTGACCTCGGCCAGGACGGCGTCGACGGACGTCTCCGCCTCCGCCCGGGCGTCGAGCCACGCCCGCACCGACGACGGCACGGCGTTCGTGGCACCCGGCAACGATTCGATCCGGCCGAGGGTGGCCACGGCGTCGTGGGTCTCGGCGGCGGCGCGGGCGGCGAGCACCGTGCTGGCGTACGGCAGCATCGGGTCGCGGCGGTCGACCAGGCGGGTGGTGCCGGCGTGGTCGGCGCGGCCGGTGAACTCCAACCGCCAGCGGCCGTGCGGGATGATCGCCGACGCCGCGCCCACCGGGACGTCGAGGGCCCGGCCCTGCTCGACGTGCAGCTCGACGAAACACCCGATGCGACCGAGGGTTTCCGGGTCGGGCCCGAGGGTGCCCGGATCGCGACCGACGGCCCGCAACGCCTCGGCGAGCGTGGTGCCGTCACGGTCGCGGCGGCCCAGGACGTCGTCCGGCGTCGAGGCGCCGGTGGCGAGCCGCGACCCCAGGCAGGGCAGACCGAAGCGGGCGCCCTCCTCGTCGGTGAACACCGCCAGGGCGACCGGCCGGGTCGGGGTGACACCGGCCGCCTGCAGGGCGTCGAGCGCGGCGAACGCCGAGACGACACCGAGCGGGCCGTCGAACGCGCCGCCGTCGGGCACGGAGTCCAGGTGCGAGCCGAACACCGTCGCGCCCGGGCCGGGCGCACCCCACCAGGCCCAGAGGTTGCCGTTGCGGTCGGTCTCGACGTCGAGACCGCGGGCCTCGGCGGCACCGACGAACCACTCCCGCAGCGTCAGGTCGGCGGGCGTCCAGGCGTAGCGGCGGTAGCCGCCGGTGCCGGGGTCACGCCCGACCGGTTCGAGCTCGGCCCACAGGCGGTCGAAGGAGTCCGGCCCGCCGGACGGCGTCACTCGGTTTCGCGCATGGGCACGCGGACCCCGCGCTCGTCCGCGACCTGCGCGGCCTTCTTGTAGCCCGCGTCGACATGCCGGATGACGCCCATGGCCGGGTCGTTCGACAGCACCCGCGCCAGCTTCTGCGCGGCCAGCGGTGTGCCGTCGGCGATCGAGACCTGCCCCGCGTGGATGGACCGGCCGATGCCGACGCCACCGCCGTGGTGGATCGACACCCACGACGCCCCCGACGCCGTGTTGACCAGCGCGTTGAGCAACGGCCAGTCGGCGATGGCGTCGGAGCCGTCGAGCATCGCCTCGGTCTCGCGGTAGGGCGAGGCGACCGAACCGGAGTCGAGGTGGTCGCGGCCGATGGCGATGGGGGCCGAGAGTCGGCCGTCGGCGACCATCTCGTTGAACCGCAGCCCGGCCTTGTCGCGCTCGCCGTAGCCCAGCCAGCAGATCCGCGCCGGCAGCCCCTGGAAGGCGACCTTCTCCCGGGCCTGGGTGATCCACCGGCGCAGCTTCTCGTCGTCGGGGAACAGGTCGAGCATCGCGTCGTCGGTCGCGGCGATGTCGGCGGGGTCGCCCGAGAGCGCGGCCCAGCGGAACGGGCCGCGGCCCTCCTCGAACTGCGGGCGGATGTAGGCCGGCACGAAGCCCGGGAACTGGAACGCCTTGGTGTAACCCGCGAGTTGCGCCTCGCCGCGGATGGAGTTGCCGTAGTCGAAGACCTCGGCGCCCTTGTCCATGAACCCGACCATGGCCTCGACCTGGCGGGCCATCGACACCCGCGCCCGGTCGGTGAACTCCTCGGGCTTCTTCTCCGCGTAGTCGTGCCAGTCGCCGAGTTCGACTCCGATCGGCAGGTAGCTCAGCGGGTCGTGCGCCGAGGTCTGGTCGGTGACGATGTCGATCGGCGCGTCGTGGGCGAGCATCTGCGCGAACACGGTCGCCGCGTTGGCGCAGACCCCGATCGACAACGGCTTGCGGGCGTCACGGGCCTCGACCGCGAGCGCCAGCGCGTCCTGCCAGGTCGCCGCCTGGGTGTCGAGGTAGCGGTGCTCGATGCGCCGCGAGATGCGGGCCGGGTCGACGTCGACGCAGATCGCGACGCCCTCGTTCATCGTCACGGCCAGCGGCTGGGCGCCGCCCATCCCGCCGAGGCCGCCGGTGAGGGTGATGGTGCCGGCGAGCGTGCCGCCGAACCGCTTGTCGGCGACGGCCGCGAACGTCTCGAACGTGCCCTGCAGGATCCCCTGGGTGCCGATGTAGATCCAGGACCCGGCCGTCATCTGGCCGTACATCGTGAGGCCGAGCGCCTCGAGCCGGCGGAACTCGGGCCAGTTCGCCCAGTCGCCGACGAGGTTGCTGTTGGCGATGAGCACACGCGGCGCCCACTCGTGGGTCTTCATCACGCCGACCGGCCGGCCGGACTGCACCAGCATCGTCTCGTCGTTCTCGAGCGTGCGCAGGGTCCGGACGATGGCGTCGAAGCTCGCCCAGTCGCGCGCGGCCTTGCCGGTGCCGCCGTAGACGACCAGGTCGTCGGGGCGCTCGGCGTTCTCGGGGTCGAGGTTGTTCATCAGCATCCGCAGCGCGGCTTCCTGCTGCCAGCCGCGGCAGGAGATCTCCGTGCCGCGGGGCGCACGGACGGGGCGGGCTCCGATCGTCATGGGCCTGATTCTGGCATTGCGCCCGGGGCGGGTCCCAGCCCGTCACCGTCCACATCGCCACGCCGGCGAGTGGGCGGAAATCCACTCACGAGTGGTCGTCGGACCTCAACCGTCGAGCTCGCATCGAGACCTCCCGACTGCATCGCCGGTGCCCGGCGACCGCTCGGAGACTGCACCATCTCGTCGGTTGTGGTCTGTCGGGACATCGCTGACAGGTTTCTGTCGGGACATCGCTGACAGTCATGATCGACTAGCCGGTGGTGGGGCGAGGTCGGCGGGCGCGGTAGTCATGGTC